>SKKY01000031.1 GCA_007123515.1 Clostridia bacterium | reverse complement strand
TCCGGTGGTTATAGCGAGGGGGTCACACCCGTTCCCATCCCGAACACGGAAGTTAAGTCCTTCAGCGCCTATGGTACTGGGTTATCCCGGGAGAGCAGGTCGTTGCCGGTATTCTTTTACAGAAACAACAAACAAGAACACTTGGTTCTTGTTTTTTTTTGTGCCTTTTTTCGGGTACACCATATGGTATCAGCGAACATCTGTAATCTTGACAAAAGTTTTGTAGTATAGTAGTATTAATATACGAACCAATGACAAGGTTTTTAAAACAAAGATAGGAAGTGATGATATGCAACTAAACACTCAAAGCCGATACGCCTTGCGGGCCACACTGGAGTTAGCCAAGGATTACAATAAATCCATACCATTAAGTAAGATATCTGAAAACCAGTTTTTGTCCGTGCGTTATCTTGAACAGATTTTTGCCAAGCTTAAAAAAGCCGGCATTGTTGAAAGTGTCAGAGGAGTTAAAGGCGGATACTATTTAGCCAAAGAGCCCAAAAACATTAGTGTTGGTGAAATTGTTGAGATCTTTGAAACGTTTTACCCGACAGAGTGCTTAAAAACTAATGAATGTGACATGATTGAACAGTGCCTGACCAAAAATTTATGGTCTCGCCTTAAAGTAAGTATTGATGAGGTTCTCTACAAGACAACACTAGCTGACCTGCTTAAATAGACAGGAGGAATTTTGTGAATAAGAATATATATTTCGATAATGCAGCCACTACCTTTTTAGACGATGCTGTATATGAAGCGATGAAACCATACTTCGAAGGCCATTTTGGAAATCCTTCAAGTATTTACCAATATTGTCAGACAGCAAAACAAGGGATCACTGAAGCCAGGGAACAGGTGGCTGCCGGTATCAATGCTTCTGCCGGAGAAATCTATTTTACAAGCGGAGGAAGCGAATCGGATAACTGGGCGATTATTGGCACAGCCTTTGCTAAACGCAGTAAAGGCAATCATCTGATTACGACTAAGATCGAGCATCATGCGGTATTGCATACCATTGAATACCTTGAAAAAAAGCATGGGTTTACGGCCACCTATCTTGATGTTGATCAAGAAGGGCTTGTTAATCCTGAAGATTTAAAGAAAGCCCTAACGCCGGAGACCATTTTGGTCTCGGTGATGCTGGCTAATAATGAAATTGGTACCATTCAGCCGGTGGCAGATCTTGTACAGATCACAAAAGAATATGATCCGAAAATCTACTTTCATACCGATGCCGTACAGGCCCTCGGTACAATTCCTTTGGATGTGCAGGCTTTAGGTGTGGATCTTTTGACGATTACCGCACACAAAGCCTATGGCCCGAAAGGTGTGGGTGCCCTCTATATCAAAAAAGGGGTCGTTATTGATAATTTGATCCATGGTGGTGGACAGGAAAAAGGAAAAAGAGCTGGAACTGAAAATGTGGCCGGCATTGTTGGCTTTGGAAAAGCCGCAGAACTATTTACCGCGGATGTAGTGGAGAGAAACTTAAAAATAAAGGAATTAAGAGACCATCTGATAAACCGGGCAACTGCCGAGATTGAAGGCATTGTGATCAATGGTTCTTTGGAACATAGATTACCAGGAAACAGTAATTTTTCCGTTAAACGAATTGAAGGGGAAGCCCTGATTCTAAGTCTTGATCATTACGGAATTGCCGCATCAAGTGGCTCTGCCTGTACCTCAGGAAGCCTTGATCCATCGCACGTACTGCTTGCGATCGGTCTTGATCACGGGACAGCTCATGGCTCCTTACGAGTCAGTTTAGGAAAAGATAACACCAAAGAGGAAATTGATTTTTTCATTGATAAATTAATACTGATTGCTCAAAAATTGAGAGCCATCTCTCCGCTGTGAGAAGAAAGAAGGGATAATGATGTATTCAAAAAAAGTAATGGAGCATTTTATGGAGCCGCATAACGTTGGCGAGATAGAAGATGCCGACGGCATCGGTGAAGTGGGTAACGCCAAGTGTGGCGATATCATGAAGATGTATATAAAGATCGATGGTGATATCGTCTCCGATATTAAGTTTAAAACCTTTGGTTGTGCCTCGGCGATTGCGAGTTCAAGCATTGCCACTGATCTGATAAAAGGCAAAACAATCACGGATGCCCTGGCTCTGACTAACCAAGATGTGGTTGATTCCCTTGATGGATTGCCACCGGTAAAAGTTCACTGTTCGGTACTGGCCGAACAAGCCTTTAAATCAGCAGTGAAAGATTATGCTGATAAAAACAACATTGATATTCCGGAACTAAGAGACTTTGTTCCGGATGAGGATCATCACTAAGACTCAAAAACAGGAGTAGCCTTACTCCTGTTTTTTTTGTGCGCATAGTGTGGTAAAATATGATGAGTTTGACAAGAGATACAGAGGTGTTTTTTTTGATCTATTTAGATAATGCATCCACGACCGGGATGACCGAATCCTCGGTGGCGGCCGTACATACCATTATGGAAAAATATTGGGGCAATCCTTCCTCCCTGCATCGTTTAGGTGTGGAGGCAGAAAAAGTCCTCAAGCAAGCCAGAACCATCATTGCTGATTCATTAACAGTAAGGGCTGAAGAGATTATCTTTACTTCAGGGGCCACAGAAAGCTGCAATCTGTTTATCCGCGGCATTGCCCGCAGTTACAAAAACAGGGGACAGCATATGATTACCACAGAAACCGAGCATCCGGCAGTCCTTAAAACCATGGAGGATCTAGCCAAAGAGGGTTATGAAATCACGTATTTGCCTGTCGATTCGCAGGGACTGATTTCCACTGATGACCTAAGGCAGGCTCTTAGAGATGACACGATTATTGTAGCCCTGATGCATGTTAATAATGAGACCGGTGTGATCCAGCCCATTAGCGATGCAGGGAAGATCATAAAAAAAGAGTCACGAGCTTTTTTCTTTGTTGATGGGGTGCAGGGTTATTTAAAAATTCCGCTTTCCATAGAAGAGGCCGGTATCGATGCCTATGCCATCTCAGCGCATAAGGTTCACGGACCTAAGGGTGTCGGGGCTCTTTATCTTAGAAAAAACCTGGTAATCGATCCGCTGATCACCGGTGGAGGACAGGAACGCGGCCTTCGCTCCGGAACGGAAAATACAGCCGGACTCGCCGGCTTTGCCAGAGCGGTACAGACCCTTTCTCAGGCACAGCCAAAAGAAAGAAGCCTTTTACAAAAACAAAGAGAAGACTTTATGGCACGCTTAAAAACAGAGGTTCCGGAGATCCGGGTTAACGGTGCACAAGACCTATCCTCTAGCCCCTATATCATTAATCTTTCATTACCGAAAGTTCAGGGTGAGACCCTGTTACATGGCTTAGAAGCCGATCAGATTTATGTCTCCACCGGTTCAGCCTGTTCCGGAAAAAGCAAAGTCAGCCGGGTACTAGGAGCGATGAAAATTCCTGAACAATACCTGCATGGAGCGATCCGGATTAGCATCGGACTGTTAGAATGGCCGGATGCCAGGCAGCAGCAGGCAGTGGCCGAAAGTCTGAAACACATATATGCAAGAATACGATAGTTTGGAGGCAACCATATGTACGATCACATTTTAATCCGATACGGAGAAATTAGCCTAAAGGGGAAGAATCAACGACGCTTTATTAAAAAGATGATCAAAGATCTTAAATTTAAAGTAAAAAGAGAATATGGAGAACGAGTTGAAACCGACTATGAAAAGGGAAGAATCTTTATCCGGCTAAACGGTGAGAAACCGGAAAAATATTATCCTATTTTAGAGAATATGTTTGGGATTGTCTCTTTTAGTCCGGTGATAAAAACCGGAACGGATTTTGAAGAGATCACAGAAACAGTTCTTAAAGAGATGCAGGAATTACCGGAAGATATAAGGACGTTTAAGGTAACATCCAAAAGATCGGACAAGAGTTATCCGATGCAGTCTCCGCAGATCAGCCGCACTCTTGGCGGACGCATCTTGGATGCCTTTCCAAACCTTGCCGTTGATCTTCATCATCCCGACCAGGATATTTTTGTTGAAGTCCGAGGTGACTACAGCTATGTTTATACCAGGAACATCAAAGGACCAGGTGGTATGCCGGTTAATTCAGCCGGAAAAGGCCTGTTACTATTATCCGGAGGCATCGACAGTCCGGTAGCCGGTTACTTAGCAGCCAGAAAAGGAATCGATGTATCAGCGATTCACTTCTATAGCTACCCATACACCAGTGAACGGGCCAAAGAAAAAGTGCTTACGCTGGCGCAGAAATTATCAGATTATAAAGGGAATTTTGTGATTCATCTCGTACCATTTACTGAGATACAGGAAGAGATTGCCAAAAACTGTGAATCATCCTATTGGATTACGATTATGAGACGCTTTATGTTTAGGATTTCCGAAAGAATCGCAGCAGAACAGGAATGCATAGCCTTAATTACCGGAGAATCGGTTGGGCAGGTTGCCAGTCAGACGCTTTCGAGTATGGCGACCATCAATCAGGTGATTTCAATTCCAGTCCTAAGACCACTGGTTACGATGGACAAAGATGAGATTGTAAGCATAGCACACAGAATCGGAACCTTTGAGACGTCAATTGAGCCATATGATGATTGTTGCACGGCTTTTTTACCCAAGGAGCCTAAGACCAATCCGCAGATTTTTATTGCTGAAGATAATGAAGAGTATCTTGATGTGGAAGGACTCATTGATCGGGCCGTTGAAAAAACAGAGATTGTAAGAATTACCAAAGAACAAAGCGAAGAGCTATTTTAAAAATACAGGAGGCTGGGAAAAGCATGTACACAGGAATTGCAGAAGTAGAAGTCTATACCAAAAAAATAAGGGAAACACTGTTCTATAAAAAGATTGTTGATGTAAAGGTTAACGAAGCCAATATCAACATCGAAAAAGATATTTTTGAAAACGCCCTGAAAGGGCAGATGTTTATCTACATCAACAGAAAATCGGATATTATCAATCTGACCACCGGAAATGCGGTGAACTTTATGATCCGTCTTGGCTACCAGGGGCGGGCGTATCTGGCAGCTAAAGATGAAAGCTTTGATCAGGAAGCGATATTGATGTTGGAGTTTCTAGATGGCAAACGTTTCTACATCACCGGCGACCAGCAGACTCATATTGAGATTGTCGATGAGCAGGAAAGAAAGAAATATTATGAAACACTTTCGCCAGATCCCTTGGCGAAAGATTTAACGATAGAGCCTTTAAATAAGATGATGATGAATTTTGAGGGCAGCATTCTTGATGCCCTGAGTAACACGGACTACTTGGTGGGTATTGATCCTCAATACGCCAAAGAGATTTTACTGGCTGCTGAAATTGATCCGGAGAAAAGCGCGGGTGATCTTAATATGAAAGAGGCGAACCAAATCTTTGTGGCGATGCAGACTGTTTTACAAAGTGCGCTGGCTTCTGATGGAAAAATCAAAGAACCGTACAGCAAAAATGATCAGAGAACCGGACGTTACCAGCTACAGGCCAAGTAAAGGGGCGCTCATTATGATGCATCAAGAGGTAAAAAATATGGGGCTTCCAGAGGCTCTTTTTGAAAAAATTGTGGAATCCAACCGAACCTGTAATTACCATAACCATCTTGGACTGTATCTGACTGAACTTAGCCCGGAGACGGCTAAGATGAAGCTGGAGGTCAGTGATTGCCATATTAATCCCAGGGATATTGCCCATGGGGCAGTAGCGTATGCCATTTTAGACACATCAATGGGGATGGCCATCCGGACCATTAACCGAAATGTGGTTACGATTCAGTCAAGCCTGAACCATACTCATCCGGCTGTCTTAGGCGATACGCTTTTTGCCAGCGGGACGGTCCTAGAGTACGGAAAAAAGATCATTCTTGCAGAAAGCGTTGTCTACAATCAAAAACAGAAGCTTGTGGCTATTGCCCGGGGAACCTTTTACGACAAAGGGATCTTTTTTGAAGAAACAGAAGTGTAACAATGATTATTAAATTTTCATATCTCCTGATCATCTTTTTGCTGATTATCCTTGTTTTTACCCACAGGGATTGAATAACGAGAGTATACAGTGTATAATCTTTCGAAAGTAGCTTTTGAGCTACTTTCCCGTAGGATGGTAGAATGGCAGGAAAGGAGAAGATGCATATGAACGTATTTGTATTGTCCAGGAATACCTATCCCCTTTTTGGGGATTTTTTTGTACACATAAAAAAATAAGGGTATAATAACTATATTAATGGAGGTATTTCTGATGATTATTGTAATGGAGAAAAGAGCAACGAAAGAACAAGTACAGAATGTCTTAAATAGATTAGAGTCAGAGGGTTTTAAAATCCATCTGTCCGAAGGGGTAGAAAAAACCATCATCGGAGCCGTGGGCGATCAGTCTTATCTGACTAAGCGAAACCTTGATTTAGAGGCGCTTGGCGGTGTTGAAAAAGTGGTTCCGATCTTAAGTAAATATAAGCTGGCCAGCCGTGATTTTCACAAGGAAGATACGGTGGTAAAAATTGGTGATGTAACCATTGGCGGGGATCAGATTCACGTTATGGCTGGTCCCTGTGCGATTGAAGGTCGTGAACAGGCGATGGAGGTGGCCGAAATTGTGGCGAAGGGCGGAGCAAAAATCCTTCGCGGAGGCGCCTTTAAACCTAGAACCTCACCCTATGATTTCCAGGGATTAAAAGAAGACGGACTCGGCTATATGAAAGAAGCCGCTGAAGCCTTTGGTTTAAAAATCATTTCCGAAGTGGTCGATACCCGGGATGTGCATCTGGTTGCTGAATATGTTGATATTATCCAGATTGGTGCCCGTAATATGCAGAACTTTGCTCTGCTGACAGAGGTTGCGAAAACCAATAAGCCGGTTCTTCTAAAAAGAGGATTATCCTCAACGATTGAAGAATGGATTATGGCTTCGGAATATCTGCTGCACGGTGGCAATGACCAGGTGATGTTCTGTGAACGGGGGATTAGAACCTTTGAAACAGCGACAAGAAATACCCTTGATTTATCGGCAGTACCGATTCTTAAGTCTTTAACACATCTGCCGGTGATTGTTGACCCGAGTCACGGAACCGGAAAATGGAAACTTGTCAGTCCGATGTCAAAGGCCGCGATTGCTGCCGGTGCAGATGGCCTGATTATTGAGGTTCATCCGGAACCGGAAAAAGCCCTGTCCGATGGGCCGCAGTCACTAATGCCGGACTACTACTACCAGTTAATGAGTGAATTAGGCAGTATCGCATCCGCGATGGGCCGCAAACTATAGAGATTACGCCAGGAAAAGGGATGAGTCATTCTTGAAAAACATTGCCTATTTAGGACCGGAAGGCACCTTTACCCACAGTGCCGCGCTCACACTTTTAACAGAAGAGCCCTATAAAGAAAGCCGGCTTATACCATATGCCGATATCTCCGATGTGCTTTATGCGGTGCAGGATAAAAAAGCCGATTTTGGGGTGGTGCCGGTGGAAAATTCCATCGAAGGCAGCGTTAATACCAGCATTGATATGCTGATTAATGAGGTTGATTTGTGGATTTTATCAGAGATTGTGCTGCCGATTACGCACAATCTCGTAGCCTCTCCGGCGCTAGAAAAGCCGGCAAAGGTATTTTCACACCCGCAGGCACTCGCGCAGTGCCGGATGTTTTTAAAAGATCATTATCCTGAGATTGTAAAGGTTCCGGTAAGCAGTACGGTGATGAGTCTGACATACATTGAGCAAAACCCCGGAGAGCATGCAGCAATTGTGCCTTCCTTTTCAGTCGATCGCAACCGTTTTCAGGTGCTTTATGAAGATATCGGCGATTACCCGATGAATCAGACACGCTTCTACCTGGTCTCAGTCGCAAAAGAATCTCCGGCTTGTGCACCATGCAAAAGTTCGATTAGCTTTGAATTAAAGACAGACCGCCCCGGTGGTCTTTTGGAAATCTTAGCCCTGTTTAACAAAAAGAACATCAATCTGACTAAAATAGAGTCAAGGCCGGCAAAACATAAACTCGGAAGCTACATCTTCATTATTGACTGCGAAGCTGATTTAGAAGCACCTGATAATCAGATCATTCTTGACGGGATTACAGAGCAGGCCAGCCGCTGGAAATTACTCGGCGTTTTTGGCATTCTCGGGGAGGCATAGATGAAAATTGCAATTGTTGGATTAGGGCTGATTGGCGGTTCTTTAGGAATGGCCCTTAAGAGAAAACAGAGTGAAAGACCTTTAGAACTGATCGGAATTGATATCGATCAAAACATTGTTGAGCAGGCAGTTGGCCTTAAAGCCATTGATCACGGAACAACGGATCTATCTCAAGGTGTCGCTGATGCCGATATCATTTTTGTGGCGGCCTATCTTTCAAAAACTGCAGAGCTTATCCGGCAGATTCTCCCCTATGTCAAACCCGGAGCTATTATTACCGATACCGGAAGCACGAAGACAGAGATCGCTTTACAAATAGAAGAGCTGCTACAAGATTATCCTTTTGTTAAATATATCGGAGGCCATCCGATGGCCGGGTCGGAAAAAAGCGGGATTATTGCAGCTGATCCGTATCTTTTGGAAAATGCCGTCTATGTTCTTTTAGCCCAGGAGAAAAAGAATCAGGAAGCCCTAGAGACAGTGGCATCACTTGTGAGGCTGACCGGAGCCAGGGTTCTTACGCTCTCAGCCATGGAACATGACAGAATGGTGGCCTCGATCAGTCACCTGCCGCATCTGCTTTCAGGGATTTTAGTTAACACAGTCGGATCTGTGGAAAAAGACTTTCCGGATGTCTTTAAACTGGCCGCCGGAGGATTTCGGGATGTGACCCGTATTGCTGATAGTCAGCCGGAATTGTGGCGTGATATTTTCTACAGTAACAAAGAATCACTGCAGTATGTGTTGGGAAAATATAAGGAGCAGCTTGAAAAAATGGAAATGCTGCTGGAAACTGATACAAAAGAAGAATTATTAACCGAGCTTGAACAGGCCCGTTTTTTACGCAGGCAGGTACCTAAAAAGGTAAAAGGACTCCTGCCGGCACTCTCTGAAATCGTGGTTACGATTCCGGATAAGCCGGGCGAGATCGGTAAAGTGGCTAATATTCTCGGAGCCAAAGACATTAATATCATCGATATTGAGATTCTAAGGGTTCGAGAAGGTGATGGCGGTACGCTGCGCTTAGGCTTTACCAGAGAAGAAGACCGGGAACGAGCGATCGAAGTTCTTGATTTTTTTGAATATGTGTCTAAAAAAATATAGATGGCGAGGTATATCATGCAGGTAGTGACTAAAGCAAAACGTTTACGGGGAGAGGTTAGCGTACCGGGAGATAAGTCTATCTCCCACCGGGCAGTTATGCTGGGTGCGATTGCCGAAGGCGTTACAGAGATCTCTGGTTTTTTAACCGGTGCCGATTGTTTATCGACAATCGACTGTTTTCGCAAACTCGGTATCCGGATTGACCGCGAGGGTGAGCATGTAAAGGTATACGGAGAAGGGCTATATGGATTAAAGGAGCCTGAGGATGTGCTGGATGTCGGAAATTCCGGCACCACCATCAGGCTGATCAGCGGAATCTTAAGCGGACAGCCCTTTACCTCAACCTTAACCGGAGATGCCTCAATCAGAAGAAGACCGATGAAACGAGTCCTGCATCCTCTTAGTGAGATGGGTGCCAGGATTCTCGGGCGGGACAATCAGAATAAAGCGCCGTTTAGTTTACAGGGTGGAGATCTGCAGGCGGTGCGTTATCAGACACCTGTGGCCAGTGCCCAGATAAAATCAGCGATTCTTTTAGCCGGGCTTTATGCCCCGGGTAAAACCACCGTCATTGAACCTGAAAAATCAAGAAACCATACCGAAGTGATGCTACAGGGCTTTGGTGCTAAGGTAACAGAATCACAGAATTCCTCCGTAGTGGAAGGATTGCCTGTGTTAGAGGCCCAAAAGATTACCATTCCCGGAGATATTTCCTCTGCTGCCTTTTTTATCGTGGCCGCTCTAATCGTTCCCGATAGCGAGCTCGTAATTACCAATGTCGGAATCAACCAGACCCGTACCGGCATCCTTGATGTCTTATGGCAGATGGGGGCCGATATATCGGTTCTTAATGAACGGGAGACCTCCGGTGAAAAAGTCGGAGATCTTTTGGTAAAAAGCAGTCCGCTTAAAGGAGTCTCTTTTGGTGGAGACATCATTCCCAGACTGGTGGATGAGATTCCCGTGCTGGCGGTAGCCGCAGCTCTGGCTGAAGGAACCACAACCATCACCAACGCCGAAGAATTAAAAGTAAAAGAATCCAACCGGCTCGAGACCATTACGACGGAACTTAAGAAAATGGGAGCCAATATTACAGAAACAGCCGATGGACTTATCATAAAAGGACCAGTCAGGTTAACCGGAGCCGTTTGCAAAAGCCATCATGATCATCGGATTGCGATGGCCTGTGCGGTAGCCGGTTTGGTGGCTGACAAAGAAACGATGATCAATGAGCCGGAATGCGTGGATATTTCATTCCCGGAATTTTTTGATCGATTAGAGACTCTCAGTACGTAAAAAAAGGCGTAGTTCAGGAGTAATTCAGGAAAGGGTGATTGTTTTGAAGATCGATAGCCAGACAAAACTGTTTGGGCTTCTAGGGCACCCGGTTAGTCATTCGCATTCACCGCAGATTCATAATCCAAAATTTGAGGAATATGGAATTAATGCCGCCTACCTGGCTTTTGATGTGGCACCGGAGGCTCTTAAGCAGGCGGTAGCCGGCTTTTTTACTCTCGGAGCCGAGGGTGCGAATGTAACGGTTCCTCATAAAGAAACCATCATCCCATTTTTGGCAGAAATTTCAGAAGAGGCCCGGATGATTGGTGCCGTTAATACCTTAGTCAGAACCGATACAGGTTTTCGCGGAGAAAATACCGATGGCAGGGGTTTCTTGCGTTCCCTTTTTCTTGAACAACATTTTGAACCAGAGGATCAGCAGGTGGTCATTTTCGGAGCCGGCGGTGCCTGCAGAGCGATTGCCGTCTCTTTGGCTTTGGAGAAGGCGCGAAAGATTACGATGGTAAACCGCAGTAAAGGCCGTGCCGAGGCCATCAGTGATCTGATTCATAAAGAGACATCTTGCCAAAGCCAGGTTTTTTGCTATGAGGACCGCAAAGAGGTACAGGAAGCGATGGCAGAGGCAGACCTGTTAATCAATACAACAACCCTGGGTATGAGCCCGGATGTCGGCAGGATGCCGGATGTGGATGTCTCCGTGATCGGCAGACACCATCTGGTGGCCGATATCATTTACAATCCAAAGGAAACACTTTTTTTACAGGAAGCCAAAAAACAGGGTGCCCGGACAATTAATGGTTATGGGATGCTGGTTCATCAGGCATCACTATCATTTTATGCCTGGACAGGAAAGGAATAAGGGATGCGTTTTTTAAATGGCGGGGAATCACATGGAAAAGCCTTAGTAGGCATTATAGAAGGGATGCCTTCCAATCTAAAAATCGATATAGCGATGATCAATCAATATCTGAAACTGCGTCAGGGCGGTTATGGCCGCGGAGGCAGGATGCAAATTGAAAGCGATCAAATTGAGATCATAAGCGGAGTCAGAGGTGCCCGAACAACCGGTGCTCCGATTTCCTTTTTAATCCGGAACAAGGACTGGGAGAACTGGAAAGAGATCATGTCAGCGGATCAAGATGCCGATCTTTCTCAAAAAACAGTGACGAAAGCTCGTCCCGGTCATGCCGATTATGCCGGTGCTGTTAAGTATCAGCAAAAGGATATCCGCAATGTGCTGGAACGAGCCAGTGCCAGAGAGACGGCCAGCCGGGTAGCGATGGGTGCCTTTGGGGTAGCGCTGTTAAAGGAATTTGGAGTGGAAGTCATATCATTTGTCAGAGGAATTGGTCATGTGCAGTGCAGTGAAGCGGCTGCAGAAATAACGGTCGATGAAGAAGTCTATGCGAATCCGGTCTACTGCCCCTGTCAGGCAGAGTCGGAACAAATGGTGGCGTTAATAGATGAGGCGAAAGAAAAAGGAGAATCACTGGGGGGCATTGTTGAAACCCGGATCAGTGGTCTTCCGGTGGGGCTGGGTTCCTATGCGAATCCCGACCGCAAACTTGATGCCTGCATTGCCGGAGCGGTGATGGGTATTCAGGCCATAAAAGGTGTGGAGATCGGTCTTGGTTTTGAAAGTGCGGCCCGTTTTGGTTCTAAGGTGCATGATGAAATCTTTTATGATGAAAAAAAGGGACTCTACCATCAGACCAACCATGCCGGAGGGATTGAAGGCGGGATGACTAATGGAGAAACAGTGGTGGTTAAAGCCGCCATGAAACCGATTCCCACGTTATATAATCCGCTACGCAGTGTCGATCTTTCCACCGGAAAGCCCTATGAAGCAGCGATTGAACGCTCCGATATTTGTGCTGTTCCTGCGGCCTCTATTGTTGTCGGAGCCGTTGTTGCCTGGGAAGTGGCAAAAGCCTTTGTTGACAAGTTTGGCGGAGACAGTATAGAAGAAATGCGGGCAAACTATGAGAACTGGCAGAAAATGGTCAGAGACTCTATAGGAGGATAATATGGAAACAGTACGTGTACAACTTACAGAACGATCGTATGATATTGTAATTCAAAAAGGTCTGATGGATCAGATGGCGAAAGACTTGTCATCCATACAGGAGGGTCGGCAGCTGGTTTTGATCTCTAATGATGTTGTTTATGGGATCTACGGAGAAAAGGTAAAAGACCAGCTGGAAGCCGAAGGTTTTGACGTCTATGAGTACATTATTCCGGATGGCGAACGATATAAGTCGTGGGAGATGGCCAGTCAGATTTTAACCAAGATGCTGGAGCATCAGATTGGAAGAGATGGTGCTGTTTTGGCGTTAGGCGGAGGTGTCATTGGTGACTTGGCCGGCTTTGTGGCCAGTATCTATCAGAGGGGCATTGCCTTTTACCAGGTGCCGACAACACTCTTAGCACAGGTCGACAGCAGTGTTGGTGGAAAAGTGGCGGTCAATCATGCATTGGGTAAAAATATGATCGGCTCCTTTTATCAGCCAAAAAAAGTATACATTGATACCGAGACCCTGCAGACCATGCCGGACAGAGACTGGAAAAGTGGTCTGGCTGAAATCATTAAGTATGGGATCATTCAGGATGAGGCGCTTTTTCGGTACATACAGGAAAATATTGAGCCGATCAACAACAGAGAGGAAAGCACTTTTGCCTGGCTGATTAAAAGATCCTGTGAGATAAAGGCGCAGATTGTGGCTGCAGATGAACGGGAATCTGGAATCCGAGCGATCTTAAACCTTGGTCATACGCTGGCTCACGGTATAGAGGCGATTACTGAATACGAGTACTTTCGGCACGGAGAAGCTGTGGCCGCAGGCATACAGGTGATTGCTGAGTTTGCCGCTGAGCAGGGATTGCTTGCACAAAAAGACAAAGAAGAGATACAAAGACTTTTTAATGAACTTAATATGCAATACCGTCTGCCAAAAATGCCGGCAGCGATGTTTATGGAAATGCTCGCACTTGATAAAAAGAACCAGCTGGGACAGATGGTGCTGATTTTGCCGGAAGCGATTGGCTGTGTTCAGAAAACCACAACATATAACGAAGAACACATGCGGACATTTTTAATGGAGAAAGGATATCTTATTGATGTAAAAGGGGATAATTAAGATGATCATACAAAAAGGCATAAGAGGTGCCATCACCGTAGAGGAAAATACAGCTGATTCGATAGCCGCTAATACCAGAATGCTCTTAGAGCAACTTATCAGTGATAATCAATTGTCTAATGAAGACATGGTATCGGTGTTGTTTACAGCAACCGCCGATCTGACTAAGGTTTATCCGGCGAAAGTGGCCAGAGAGTTCGGACTTAGTGATGTTCCTCTGATGTGTTTGCAGGAAATGTATGTGGAAGAGTCTCTTGAAAAATGTTTGCGGGTACTGATTACCATTAATTGCAAACCGGAGCTGAAGATCACTCATTCATACCTGAAAGAGGCCGTGCGCCTGCGTCCGGACCTTAGCGAAAAAGATTAAAAAAGTTTAACATTATGTTCACAAAGATAAGCCCTGTTGAGGGCTTTTTTTATTGACTCACCGGTCATTTTCCTGTACTATTCCTTTTGTGAGAACTGACCGGTCGGTCAGTTAGTACATAGAATGAATAAATTATTAAAATGCAGGGGAGAATGAGGATGTTGCAAAAGCCAGTGGAGAAACAAAAAATAGTACTTTTTTTAATGATAGGGCTATTGATAATAGTAAGCGGAACCGGTTGTTCTGCTCCGGAAACCGTGGAAGAAGTGGTAAGAGTTCCGGTAGAGGTTCACCAGGTATCTACGGATAATATTTCAAGAACGATTACCTTATCCGGTGTTACCGAGCCAGAGGTCACTGCGGCTGTGATGCCGGAGATAATGAAAGGTGAGATGGTGCAGAGTGTAGCTGTTCGTGTGGGTGATGCAGTCAGCCGCGGAACCGTAGTGGCCTATCTGGATTCCAAAACCGCCACCTTACAGTATGAAATGGCCCAGCGGTCTCTGGAAGATGCTGAACTGGCCCTTGAGAGAAATCAGGCTCTTTTGGAAGCCGGAGCCATTTCCCAAAGCCAGTTTGAACAGGCAGAGGCCGGATACCTTCAGGCTAGAGATAACCTTAAGATGCGCGGTATAGAAATTTCAGGTTACCAGGTGACCAGCCCGATCAGCGGAGTCGTTTCCTCGGTGAATGTCTCAGCCGGTAATATGGCTTCACCACAATCACCGATAGCCGTCATCAGTAACATCAATACCTTACTGGTTAAAACGTCGGTTAATGAAACCGAAGCGGCTAACATCCGCTCCGGTCAGCAGGTCCAGATTTTCTCGTCCGATGATCAAGATTATGCGATAATCGGAACAGTCAGAAGCATTGCACCGACCATGGATTTACAAAGCCGTGCTTTTCCGGTGGAGATTGAAATCAATAACCGTGACAAGCGCATTCAGCCCGGTACTTTTGTAAAGGCTGAAATAGAGGCAGAAAGAAAACAAAATGTAATTGTAATCCCTTCTGAAGCCGTTATCATTCGTGGCGGGCAGGCCCGGGTCTTTATTATCTCTGACGATAAAGCAGAATCCGTAAACATTGAGACCGGCATTATCACCTCTAGATTAACAGAGGTTACATCAGGCCTTAATGAAGGCGACCAGTTAATTACCCGTGGAAATGATAGTGTGATCATTGGTGACCTTGTTAGGATTGTGGAGCCGATTGAAAGACAGGTAGAACGTGTTCGGGAGGAGGCAGCCGGACAATGAGTTTGTACAAAAATGCAGTAAAAAGACCGGTTACCATCTTAATGATTGTCATTGCGGTCCTTATTATAGGGGGGGTCTCTCTAAATCGTTTGAGTGTGGATCTCTACCCTGATATCGAACTTCCGATCGTAGCGACGCTCGTTAATTATGAGGGTGTTGGTCCCGAAGAGATGGAAAGACTCGTTACCCGTCCAGTTGAGGATGCGGTAGCCACTTTGCCCGGAATTAAGCAAATTTCTTCCCAAAGTGGCCGGGGCTCATCATTTGTTATAGCCGAATTTGATTATGGAACCGATATGGACTTTAGCGAGATGAAAGTCCGGGAAAATGTGGATACCATCAGGGCCTTTCTTCCGGAGGATGCCTCCAGTCCGATGATCTTCCGTTTTGATCTGGAAATGTTTCCGCTGATGATTATGGGCGTAACCGGTGATCGGGAATCCTATGAAATCAAAGAAATTGTAGAAGAAAAAATAAAGCCCTTTATTGAAAGAGCCGAGGGGGTCGCAAATGTAGACACCTCTGGTGGTGATACCCGTGAGATCCAGGTGATTGTTGATGCTCAAAGGTTGCAGACTTATGGATTAACGATTAATGATCTTCAGAATGTGATCAGAGCAGAAAATGCCAATTTTTCCTCGGGATCTGTGGAGCAGGGCAAAAAAGAGTACCTGGTTCGGGTTAAAGGAGAGTTTGAAAGTCTTGAAGATTTAGGCAATGTATTGGTTCCGCTCAGAGGCGGAGGCAACATTGAATTGCGATACATTGCTGACATTCAGGATGCCTTTGCCAAAGCCACGATGTATTCCTTTTTAAACGGACAAAACAGCATTGGGTTAAGCATTTTTAAGCAAAGCGATGCCAATGCCGTGGAAGTATCAAGAAATGTTAATGATGCCATTGAAAGGATTAATGAGGAACTGCCGGCAGGGATAGAAATCGGCACCGCGTTTGATTCGGCGGAGTTTATTAACCAGTCGATCAGTAGTGTGGCCAGAAATGGACTGCTGGGTGCTTCCTTTGCGATTATCGTACTATATTTATTTTTACGAAACATCAGAAGTACACTCATCATCGGAACAGCGATTCCGATTGCGATTATTTCTACCTTTATACTGATGTACTTTTCCGGGACAACGATCAATATTGTTTCCCTTGGAGGACTCGCTCTCGGAATTGGCCTGATGGTCGATAGCTCCATTGTTGTGCTGGAGAATATTTATCGGTATCGGACTGAAAAAAACCACAACCGGGCGGATGCCGCCATAGCCGGGACAAAAGAAGTGTCTTCAGCAGTCGTTGCAGCGACATTAACAACCATTTGTGTCTTTTTACCGATGGTGTTTGTCGAGGGACTTTCGGCGCAACTATTCAGACCCATGGCCTTAACGGTATCCTTTGCACTATTTTCAGCTTTAATGGTCGCGCTGACCTTTATTCCGATGCTTTCTTCAAAATTTCTTACCGTTAACAAAAGAGATGTGGTATCTGAGGCGGTTCCCTGTCAGGAGACCGGGCGGATGGATCAGCAAGAAGAGAACGTAAAGCCACATACCAAAGTGGCCAGGAATATTTCTGATAAGTGGCAGGGTCTGATTGAGTCAACAAAATGTAAGTATCAGAACTTTTTAAAGAAAGCGCTTAATAACAGGAAGAAAGTGATGGCCATTACGGCCATTGGGATTGTATTAAGTGGCGTGCTGTTTACCTTTGTAGGAAAGGAATTCATTCCGAGTGCTGACAGCGGATACTTTACGGTAGATCTTAGATTGCCGAGAAACACAATGATCGAGGAAACAAAGCTGGCCACTGAGAAAGTGGAGCTGATCCTTGCACAGATAAAGGAAGTGGATCAGGTTTTTGTGACCGTCGGTGGTGGCGGAGGCGCCTTAACCGGGAATTTTGGAGCATCTTCGAGGATGTCAAATGTCACCGTACGGATGGCACCACTTAATGAGAGAGATCGATCCGTGCAGGATGTAATGGAAGAGGTCCGAGAAAGAACTAAAGATATGGCCGGTGTTAATGTAACGGTCAGCGCGGATGATGGTGGTTTTGGCGGAGGCGGTTCTCCGATTGCGATTGAAATTAAGGGTTCGGATCTTGATACCTTACGGGGATTGTCAGATGAGATAGCAGCCCGGGTCGAAAGAGTGGAAGGTACCCGCAATGTAACAACTAGTTTTGAGGGCGCGTCCCCGGAAATTGAGATTCTCATAGACAGAACAAAAGCCAACAGCTATGGATTAACAACCGCTCAGATTGCCGGGACTCTCAGGCAAGGGGTTTCGGGCGTCACAGCAACCAGGTACCGGGAGCAGGGCAATGAATACAATGTCCGAATCCTGCTTCGTGAAGAACAGCGAAATGATCTGGATTCAATAAAAAGGATGATGATCACCACGCCTGCAGGGCAAAATGTGCCGCTTGAAGAGCTTGGAGAAATCAGTTTTGCTGATGGAGTCACAGGGATTAACCGAGTGGATCAGAGTCGAGTGGCAACTGTCAGGGGCGATCTGACAGGCAGAGATTTAGCCAGTGTCAGTGCTGATATCCGGGAAGAAATTAATGACGTAATTTTACCGAGAGGCTATACGGCCGATTTTGCCGGTGCAAATCAGGATATGGTGGAAGCCTTTACTAACCTTGCATTTGCGCTGCTTTTGGCCATCATTTTGGTCTATATGGTAATGGCCTCACAATTTGAAGCCCTGATGTATCCTTTTGTCATTATGTTTAGTATTCCGCCGACCTTTATCGGAATTACCCTTGGGTTGTTTCTGACCGGACGAAGTTTTGGGGTAACAGCTTTTATTGGAGTCATTATGTTATCCGGTATTGTTGTCAACAATGCAATTGTTCTGGTAGACTATATCAATCAGCTGCGAAAAAGCGGGATGGAAAAAATGGAGGCCATTATAGAGGCTGGTCGTGTCAGATTCAGACCGATCTTAATGACAACCTTAACGACCGTCCTGGCATTGATTCCGCAGACCGTTGGAATTGGTGAAGGTGCGGAACTAATGGCTCCGATGGCAACAGTGGTGGTCTTTGGACTTAGTTTTTCAACACTGATTACACTGGTCTTAGTTCCAGTCGTGTATTACAGCCTTGATTCTTTTGCATATAAGTATAAAGAAAAAATTGGCAAAGCCATCACAGGGGGGCAGGAATAGTGGAAAAGAAAGAGTTGATTATGTCGGCTGCGCTCGATGTTTTTGCCGAAAAAGGGTATCACAATACAAAGATGGAAGAAATTGCTGATGTGGCCGGTATCGGAAAAGGTACATTATATGGACATTTTACCAATAAACAGGATTTATTTGATCAGACCGTCTTTTGGTTTTTGGATAATTACTTTATATCGTTAGAGCATAATATTATTGAAGATGACTCGATCTATGATACGATCTACAAGTTTATTATTAATCACATTGATATTCTTGAGAAAACAAAAACATCTTTTTTGAATGTGCTGACGGACTTTTCTAATATCAAAAGAAGCAAAGAGGAGATTTTCGAATTTCATCAGGAGTTTCTTTTTAATAAAGTTTCGCGGTACAGTAAGATTTTCATAAAAGCAAAAGAGCGGGGGGAACTACGCAACATTAACACTGAGCTTGCGGCTCATTTTCTGATCGGAGCCCTAAAAGGCATTAGTGAGAGTGTTCTGGTAGGAGAAAAGATTGAGGATCCTGCCAAAATTGCAGAGGAGATCACCGATCTCTTATGTTATGGAATGGTTAGCAATTAAATAAAAAACCGGAGTCCAAATTTGGGACTCCGGTTATATTTTCAGGAAAAATAGCGTAAATAGACCAATATGCCCACGCCTCCGACTAAAAAAATATAGGAAGGCATGTTATATTTTTTATAATGTGACAGTTTCTCCCGGGCGGGGACGTCTTTTTCGGAAAGTTTGTACAGAGCCATGATTTTAAGGACGAAAAAGATAAAGAGCAGAACGAATGCAATTTCTCTAAGCAATTGTGACACCTCATCTTTCGATTCATTTTTCAGGTTATTTTACCATAAAATAAATAAAAATACATTTGCAAAAAAACAGTAAACATATTATGAAAATTTATATTAAGCTTTTAGTGCTTGATATAATCAAAAAAAGGGTATTATTTTTATATAAATAAAGGGGGGATGCCATTATGGATAAAAGAGTGTTAATCGTTGCCGGAATCGTTGTTCTGATCGGAGCCGTTTTTTTTATCATAAACACCGGTAATGGTGAAGAAGAAAGGATCGACGTAGGACTTATTCATACAGAATTAGAGGAAATGCCAACTAATGTAAGAGAATATTTAGAGCAGTATACTATGACAGAAAACTACAGAGCTTTCACCTTTGATGGGGACACATATCTCTATGCAACAAGGGGGGAGATGATGACCGCAGGCTACAGTGTTGTCTTAAAAGATGGACAGTTTAGTGACGGGAATGTCGAGGTTATTGTAGAAAAAAGAGATCCTGATGAATCGGATATGGTGGCACAGGTCTTAACGTATCCGATAAAACTTGTAAGACTTGCGGATAATCAGTTAGAATATACAAGTGTAACCTTTAAAGGAGAAGATCAGGATACACTGGCAGAAGTGGAAATCACAGAAATTACAAGAATGCCGGAAACTATTGCGGATCTGTACTTTGGGACGGAGGATGGTCTCTTTACTAAAGAGCGCCGGGTTTTTGATGCCGATATTACGGCCGAAAACGCCTATCTTCTGATTGAGGCGTTAATTGAAGGTCCTCAGGATAATGAGCAGCGGCTAAGAGTGTTACCGGAAGGAACTACCATTTTAAACTATGACTATGATCAGGAAGAAGGACTCGCTACGGTTGACTTAGGCGGAACAATTACCGATGTAGCCGGTTCAATGGGCGAGATCTTTGCAGTCTATGGTATCGTTAATACGCTTTCAGAAGTTGAAGGCATTGAACGGGTGCAGATTCTTATTAACGGTGAAGAAGTGGAGTCCCTTGCAGGTCACATCTATTTACTCGAGCCATTAGAACCAGACTACAGTTATCTTGAAGATAATATGTATAAATAAGGAGTTGTGGACCATTGGAAAACCAATTGCAAACGAATCAAAAAAAAATTGACGGAGTTACGTATTTAATTTTCTTTCTTAGCGGACTGCTTGGGATCAGTTTAGGCTACATTGTTTTCAGGCTGGATATCATCATTCTGGGAGTGATCTTTGCTGTTTTTGCTGCTTTTGTGCTAATTGCGTTACTGCTTAATAAGCGGTTGCTTGAGCAAAACAATCTGATTTATCAGGCCTTTCAGCAGGAAAATCTGATCAAAAAGAATAATATTTTGTCCGCTTTTATCAGAGAACTTGAATACAATGCCAACGCTGACAACAACAAGGCTTTTAAAGCAAATGCCTGGAGAACGCTTCGTATGGAATTGTTTGTTTTTCCGGAGTTAATCTATGACACATTGGAAGACGTTTATCATGAGTTAAGCAAAGTGCCTGATTTACAGGGACCGGAGCTTAAAGATCATCTGTTTAAAGAATCAACACTCACCAATGCGCTTGCCACCTTGCGTGATCAGCAGCAAAAAGTGAAAAGACAAATGCTGTAAGAAGTAACAGTCAAATAAGGGCCGGAGAGATCAGAAACTGACTCTCCGGTTTTTTTATAGAACTAATTAAAAAAAACAAACCGATAAAAAAATGTTGAAATAAAACCGGATCTGTTATATAATATCGGTAGATTAACTTAGTTGTTATATATTATGTTTGACTGGGGGGGAAGGTAGTATGGAAGAATTGTTGGTATTAAACAGTCCTGAAAAAGTTAAAATCATCTCTGACAAATTACGAATCAGTGTCCTTAAAATTTTAATTGAAAAACAGGCGACAGTAAAACAGGTAGCAGACATCCTGGGTCAGTCTTCAGCAAAAATACACTATCACGTAAAAGAACTTGAAAAGCAGGGATTCGTTAGAATTGTAGAGGTCGTAGAAAAGGGCGGAATACTGGAAAAGTATTATCGTGCTGTAGCTAAAAATTATAAGGTTGACTATATGATCAGTTAATCTTTTGAAAACAAGCGTTATTTTTCTTCAATATCGTCGGTAATTTTGCTATACTAGTTCAAAATGGCAAAGCCTGGTGTGAAGGAAGATCATGACGTGCATCACCAGCAGGTGACACAAAAAATCTTTGCCTTTAACAGGGTGAAGATTTTTTTTGTTCTGTACATCAATGGCTACTACCTTAAGGAGGAAAACAGTGAAAAAGACAACGATACTGATCGCTTTACTCTTATTAGTTACGATGATAAGCGGGTGCAACAATGAAAAAGGAAACAATATACATATCGGTGTGATGGAGGAAAGAAACAACCAGCTGTCCATTGGTGATTTTTCCCGCAGTGATGAGCTGACATTGCTTAATAATCTTTATCGGGGACTTTTTGAAATCGACCAGCATCAACAGGTCGTACCTGTCCTTGCAGAAGACTACTATTATAATGAGGATGGCACAATGCTGACCATTGCCATCGGAGACAATCACACCTGGAGTGATGGCACACCGGTCACTGCCGAAGATGCAAAAAATACACTGGTAGCGGCTATGGAAGGAACGGGTAAGTATGCCTATCAGTACAGCTACATTGCCAGTCATCTTGAAGAACCAATTCGTATTAACGAGGAAGGGCTGTTAGAAATTGATTTGCAGCGTTCGTTTGTTGATTTTCATAAAGTATTGGCTATGCCGATTTTCTATCCGGTAAAAAATCCGGAAGACCCTTTGGCCGGTCCGTTTTCTGCAAGTTTCACGGTAGAAACCTCAGAGTCAGATCGGATCATCCTGGTTCCGGATTCCGAAAGAGCCGGAGCGGAAGGCATTGTTACCGAGAGCGTGATCTTTTCCTATGGCCTTGGCCAGGAAGAACTGATTGAAAAATACAACAGTAATGATTTTGATGTCATGTTCAGCGAAGAAACCATTACCGATTCCAGGGCGATGATCGATACTGCTCCCGGCATTCGTTTATTATGGCTAAACAGCTTGAAGGATCTTTTTTCCGATCAGGCGGCCCGTCATACGCTTGCCGAAAGTATCGATAGCCGTCAACTTGTCAGAAAGCTAAAAAATTCTGAAGAAGAACTTCAGGGTATCTATCCGGATGCATTCAGAGAGACGGATGTCTATCCGGAACGACCGGATTTTGAACCATATCTTTTCGAGGGACAGTCCCTGCAGATGCTGGTGTTTGAGTCTGAAACAAACAGAAAAGTCGCAGACGCCATAAAAGAACAGGTTGAAGAAAATACTGACCTGTCAATCAGCCTGCAATTTGAAGAGGCAGATAGATATTTAGAGAGACTTAGAAATGCGGACTTTGACCTGGCCTTAGAAACCTGGGAAGCCGATTATTTCGGTAAGAATGCTTTCTTTGAGCTATTTAGAAATCCTTTAAGCAGTCCTTTAAATCTAAGTGCTGTGATTGATCCGGAGAAGAATCAGTTGCAGGCGGACGTTAACAGAATAAGTGATTTGGAATCCAGAGAAGAGATCTTTAAACAGATTGAAGCGTTGATTTATGAAAAAAGTCCTGCTGTCTTCCTGACGCAGAATGTGGAGAAAGAATTCCATATCCAGCGTATAAAAAATGTAATCATTAACCCGATATATAAATATCACAGGTACGATCAGGTTACTTACTGATAAAGGAGAATCTTATGCCCGATCCGGTATTAATAGAAATAGGTTTTTTAACGATTCGCTGGTACGGTGTACTGATAGCCGCGGCAGTGCTCATAGGAACGCTTTTAGCGCTAAGAGAGATCAGAAAAAAAGGGATCGATGAAGATACCTTTATGAACATTCTCCTGGTCTGTATTCCTGTTGGGCTTATTTCCGCAAGGCTCTACTATGTACTCTTTAACTGGGGTTATTTCGGACAGAATCCCGACAAAATTTTTGCTGTCTGGGAGGGTGGTCTGGCCATCCACGGAGGTATTATCGGGTCTTTTGTAGTAGGCTGGTTTATGGTAAAGTATTATCAGATAAACTTCCTGGACGTAGCGGATGCGGTAGCTCCAAGCTTTATTTTAGGACAGGCTATTGGTCGCTGGGGCAACTATTTTAACCAGGAGGCATATGGATATGCAGTGGATCCTGAAAAAGTACCCTGGGCCATGTTTATTGATGGCGCGTATCGTCATCCGACATTTTTATATGAGTTTATCTGGAACATACTTATTTTTGCGGCTTTACTTCTGATCAGAGAAAAGATAAAGCCAAAACCCGGAATTCTGTTTGCCGTCTATATTGGTGGGTATTCTGCAGGCCGGTTTGTTATTGAAAGCTTCAGAACCGACAGCCTGATGTTTGCGTCATTACGAGCTGCACAGGTAACAAGTACTATTATGATTATTTTTGCAGCAGGTCTTGCATACTATTTATATAGGAAAGAATGAAACATAAATCAGGGGGAGTTTTACTTTGAAAAATAAAGTTATAGGTGCAGGAATTCTAATTTTTATATTTATAGCCTCACTGCTGGTTTCTTTTGCAGCAGAAGGCAAAGGTTCGGTGACGGCCTCGCTGCTTAATGTCCGGAGTGGACCGGGAACCAATCATAGCCGAATTGATCAGATTTCAAGAGGCACGGAAGTCTCCATTATAAAGGATGAAAATGGCTGGCTTCAGATCCGTCTGCCTAATAATGGGCTGGGCTGGATTAGCGGCCGTTATGTTAATGTATTAAGCACACCTGAGACAACTTCGTCATCCGGTGTTACGGGTGCAGAAACACTGCAGAATGTAACGGGTGTGATTAATAGCAGTGTGGTCAATGTCAGAGAACAGCCTACAACAGATAGCTCGATTGTTTCGAGAATGACAAGAGGAGAACAGGTCACTCTGCGTGAAAAAAAAGATGACTGGTACTATATAAACTCAGGTTCGACAGAAGGCTGGGTGGCCGGATTCCTTATTAGCGTCCAGGGAGCACCTGATACCCGTACGTATTATGTAAACCAGGATGTAGTCAACCTAAGAAGTGAACCGAATTTAAATGCACAGATTGTAACGCAACTTAGCAAAAATGCATCGCTTACGGTACAAAATCAGCGCGGAGACTGGTACTCTGTAACAACGTCTGATCAGACACAGGGCTGGATAGCCGGATGGCTGATTTCGCAGGCCGATGGAAGCTCTGTGCTGAAGGATCAAGACTCAGGGACGGTCACTTATCCGCAGAATCCGGATTCCGCTCCGTCAGGCGTGTCATCATCCGGAATAAAAGTCAATGATGATGTAGTGATTAAAGAAAGTGTTGTCAATGTTCGCCAGGGTCCGGGCCTTTCTTTTAATATTATTACCCGTGTTAATGAGGGACAAAGTTTTAAGGTGATAGACGCTGAAAACACATGGCTAAAAATAAGATTGTCTAACGGAAATGTTGGATGGATTGCCGACTGGCTGGTCTTTAAAAAGGAAGACTTTAAGGAAGCAAAACGTCAGGATGTAACGTTTGATGAAAACAATTCCGTCAGAATATCTTTAGGAGACGGCAAGTTTTTAGTTTTTAGGCATACCGAAACCCTTCTTGAAGCTGATATTTTTCCGGTTTCGATTGAAGATTACCGGCTGACTAAACCAACGGATACTAAAATTGTGATTGATTTTCCGGAGTTGCAGTTAACGCCGAATACAATACATGTCAATAATTACAATATTGGAACGGTGGATGTAGAAACTAAAAAAGTAACGCTAAACTTTAAAGATAAAATCGATTTCAGAGCTAGCTATGACAGAGATAAAGATGCAATAGCCATCAGGCTTACGAATTATGCTGAGAATTTAGCAGCCGTTAACCGGATTGCTGTTTCTAAAAGCAGCGACGGATTCAGGCTTGATATCGGTTCCGAAAGTGAAATCATCTATGAGAGTCAGCGGTTAAGTCTTAACCAGATAGCCTTCTTTATTAAAGGGGCCAGACTCGATCTGGCCGGGCAGAACACTTTCCGACAGGCTGTTGCAGATGGTTATGAAGTACGTGCCAGACAGGATTCCCAGGATGTGGTTCGTGTGGATTTGACCTTTGAATACGGAAGCTCGATCCGCGTTAACAAACAGGGTAATGGATTATCAGTTGATGTCGGCTATCCAAGTGGTGGTCCTGAAGGTAAGATCGTTGTGATCGATCCGGGGCACGGAACGATTCGTCCTGGAGGATGGGTGGATCCCGGAGCCATTAGTCCGTTTAACCGGGTGCGGGAACTAGATGTGAACATCCCGATTTCTTTAAAAATTGAGCAGTACTTAAAAGCAGAAGGCGTTACCGTTATTATGACGCACCGTGGTACGACCCACCGGGATTTATATGACAGAGCCAATTTGGCCAACAATGAAAATGCTCATGTTTTTGTCAGCATTCATGCCAATGCAGCGAATAACCGGGCTGTTCAGGGTGTAGGCGTCTTCTACTATGCACCGGATTTTATGCCGGAGATATATATGCAAAGGCTTGAAAGACAAAATCTGTCCAAGGCCATATTAGATGAGGCGGTTAAAGCCACAGGCAGACCCGTCTATGGAACATTTGAAAGAAACTTTGCGGTGACAAGGGAAACAAGAATGCCTTCCGTGCTTGTGGAAACAGGATTCTTAACTAACCAGCAGGAAGAAAGAATGTTAACCGATCCGGCTTTTCAGGATAAGATGGCCCGGGGCATTGCCAATGGAATTTTAAAATTTATGGATCAATAATTATATGATGTAAAAGGGGTTGATGGTGTGCAGTTTACTATACTGGGCTGTTTCAGCCCTTTTTCGCCTTATAAAGGGGCCTGCAGCGGGTACTTGTTAGAAAACGGAAAGATTAAAATCATGATCGATTGCGGAAACGGCTCGTTTGCTAATCTTCAGAAATTTATCGACTATAAAGAACTCGATTGTCTGATTCTGACTCATTTCCATTCCGATCACTTTAATGATTTTGATATGCTTCGAAAGGCCTATCAGTTATTGCATCAAAACGGAAAACGCAGCAATCCGCTGATTATTTATGCGCCGGCAGAGGGCGAATTCTTTGATAAGGTGTCCTCTTATCCGGAACTGTTTGCCGTGATTCCGATTGAAGATTCACTTGAAAAAGACATTCGTTTCGGAGAGATGGTGCTCCGGTTTTTTGAGGCCAGACATACGGTTGCCTGTTATGGAATAAAGGCAAAAAAGGGACAGAAAAAAATCAGCTACACGTCGGATACTTCATTTTTCGAAATGATGGCCGATGAGGTCCTTGATTCAGACTATCTTTTTGCCGAAGCCAGCTTATTAGAAAAAGATACAGAAAAAACCAGGCACGGTCATATGACAGCAAAGCAGGCAGGCAAGCTGGCACAAATGGCCAAAGCCAAAAATCTGGTGCTGACACATATCAATCCGACATATAATCCTCATATTCTTAAAAGAGAAGCAGAAACGACGTTTGAAGGTACTGTGGAAATCGCTAAAATGATGAAAACCTATAAATAAAAGGAGCTTAATAATGAGATTTGATGGCAGAAAACAAGACCAGCTAAGGGAAGTAACAATGACCTGCGGCTATATAGAGACCGCTTACCGTTCGGTATTGGTCTCTTTTGGTAACACCCGGGTAATCTGTACGGCAACGGTTGAAGATAAGGTTCCGCATTGGTTAAAAGGCAGCGGACAAGGCTGGGTGTCAGCCGAATATTCGATGCTTCCTGCCGCCACTGAGCAAAGAAACCAAAGAGAAGTAAACAAAGGTAAACAAAGCGGAAGAACCCAGGAAATACAACGTCTGATCGGTCGTTCGCTTCGGGCAGTAACTGATTTAACAAAGATTCCGAATGTCACTATCTGGTTTGACTGCGACGTAATTGAAGCAGACGGAGGCACCCGTACAGCGGCCATTACCGGTGCATTTTTGGCGCTTAAAATGACTGCAGAGGGGCTTCTAAAAGAAGGCAGAATCTCAGAGGATCCGATCAAAGAACATCTGGCAGCAGTCAGTACCGGGGTGCTGCATGGAAAAGCTCTTTTGGACTTAGCCTATCTTGAAGACGTTGCGGTGGATGTTGATATGAACCTTGTGATGACAGAAAGCGGACGCTTTGTTGAAATTCAGGGAACCGGAGAAGAAAGCACTTTTTCTAAAGAAGAATTAAGTACGATGATCGATCTTGGCAGTCAGGGAATCAAGGAACTGATTGAAAAACAAAAAGCAGCAATGAAAAAGATTCTGATTGCCTCCAGAAATAAGGGGAAGATTGCAGAACTGGAAAAAATTCTGATGCCTCTGGGTTTTAGCGTTTCGAGTCTTCTGGATTACCCGGAGATGGCAGACATTCCGGAGACAGGTGCTACTTTTAAGGAAAATGCTCTGATTAAGGCTCGATTTGCGGCAGAAACTACCGGAATTCCGGCTCTTGCCGATGATTCCGGTCTTGAAGTCGATATCCTTGACGGGCGCCCGGGAATCTACTCCGCACGCTTTGCCGGAGACCATGCTGATGATCAGCAGAATAACAGGAAACTGCTGGAAGAGCTTTCCGGAGTCAGTCCGAAAGAAAGAACCGCACGATATGTGTGCGCATTAACGATTTATGATCCTGAAAAAGGCATTCTTGCAGAAACTGAAGGTACTTGTGAAGGGCAGATTCTCGAAAACGAGCGTGGAACCGGTGGTTTTGGCTACGATCCATTATTTTATTTGCCTGACTTTGATCAAACTTTTGCCGAGATTCCTTTGGATATTAAAAACAGAATTAGCCACAGAGGCAGAGCCTTGCAGCGTTTAAAAGAGACCCTCAAAAATCTTTAACGATTTTATCTTCTATCCATTGACAAGTTCTCCAAAATAAATTATACTATCCTTTGTCAGCAAACGGGGCGTAGCGCAGTTTGGTAGCGCACATGGTTTGGGACCATGG
>SKKY01000189.1 GCA_007123515.1 Clostridia bacterium | reverse complement strand
CCACTTACATAGAATCCAAGGTACTCTTTTTCAAAATCCAGCTTCTCTTTTTCGCTGAAATCTTCTATATCCGGCGCCTCTATAATGAAATCTTTAACATCAAACCCGGCATCCGATCCTATCTCAAACAAGGACACCTGGGTAGAATTTAAATCTTTTTGCACGCTCTGCCCATGATGGTAGCACTGATCAAGCATCTGCAAAAGCTGTGCTCTGTTAGCATTAATTGATACAAAAGCGCCAGCTTTGATCAGACCTTCAATTGTTCTTTTATTAACGCATGATACATCTACTCTGGTGGTAAATTCCTGAAGTGAAGCAAAAGGACCTTCCTGACTCCTGGCTTTATGAATCGCTTCAATTGCATTTTTCCCTACATTTTTTACGGCAACCATTTCAAAAACAATTTGGTCTCCTACTGCTTCAAAGGTTTCACCACTCTGATTAATATCCGGTGGTAATACATCAATGCCCATTCTTTTGGCTTCTTTGATGTAAAAATTAACTTTATCCTGATTGTCCATAACGCTTGACAATAATGCTGCCATGTATTCATGCGGATAATGAGCCTTCAGATAAGCCGTCTGAAAAGACAACAGGGCATACGCTGCACTGTGGCTTTTATTAAACCCATATCCGGCAAAATATTCAATCAGCTCAAAAACTCTCGCGGAAATTTTTTCGTTGACACCGTGCTCAAGTGACCCTTCAGTAAATTTCTTTTTCATACTGTCGATAATATATTTTTCTTTCTTACCCATGGCTCTTCGCAAAAGATCGGCTTCCCCTAGGGAAAATCCGGCCATTTCACTGGCAATTCTCATTACCTGTTCCTGGTAAATAATGACGCCATATGTGGTTGATAAGACGGGTTCGAGTATCGGATGCAGATACTCTACTGCTTTTTCTTTATGCTTTCTTTTAATAAAGTCTTCCACCATCCCGCTACCGAGAGGGCCTGGACGGTAAAGAGCTACCAGAGCAATAATGTCTTCGAAATGTTCGGGTCGCAACTCTTTGATAATCGCTCTAAGACCTGAGCTTTCCAGTTGAAAGATTCCTAGTGTTTCCCCTTTCGATAACATCTGGTAGGTTTGGGGATCGTTAAGATCTGTTTTTGTAAAATCTATCGTTATGCCTCTGTTTTTTTGAACCATTTCCACGGCTTTATTGATCACCGTTAGTGTTCGCAGGCCGAGAAAGTCCATTTTTAAAAGGCCAATTTCTTCCACATTTTCTTTGGCAAACTGCGTGGTGACAAATCCGTCGGAAGTATTTTGCAGCGGCAAATAATTTTCAAGAGAATCCTTAGCAATTACAATCCCTGCTGCATGTGTTCCGGCATGTCTCGGCATACCTTCTAATTCCATGGCCATATGAACCATTTCTTTTATCAGCGGATCATTTTCCATTTCTTTTTTTAATTCATGATTTGTAGAAATCGCTTTGGCTATGGTAATGCCTAATTCTGTCGGAACCATCTTGGCGACTTTATCAACCACCGGCAATGGAATGTTGAGCACCCGGCCCACATCCCGGATAGCCCCTCTGGCAGCCATGGTTCCAAAGGTTATAATTTGTGATACTCTTTCAGCACCGTATTTTTCTACCACATAGTCGATAACTTCTCCGCGCCGTTCGTAGCAAAAATCAATATCAATATCCGGCATGCTGACTCTTTCAGGATTTAAGAATCTTTCAAAAAGCAAGTCGTATTTTAAAGGATCAATATCGGTAATTCCCATTACATAAGAAACGATACTACCGGCGGCACTTCCCCGGCCCGGGCCAACGAAGATCCCTTGTTGCTTTGCGTAGTTGATAAAATCCCATACGATCAGAAAGTATTCGACATAACCCATTTTTTTAAGCATCTCGGATTCAAAGAGCAGGCGCTCTGATACTTCGGGTGTAATTTCAGCATACCGTTTTTTAATGCCTTCTTCACATAAGTAATCAAAATATGAATTAACGTCGTAGCCTTCAGGCACTGCAAAATCAGGCATATACATTTGGGTAAAATCGAATTCCAGATTGCAGTCTTCGGCGATTTTTAATGTGTTTTCAAGAGCCTCAGGATATTCTCCGAGAGCACGCTGCATTTCTTCGGCACTTTTTAAATAAAAATCTTCAGTAGGAAATTTCATCCTTTCCTGATCCTGCAGCGTTTTTCCTGTCTGGAGACAAAGTAAAATATCATGCATTTTTGAATGCTCTTTTTTTACATAGTGAATATCATTCGCTGCCACAAGAGGAATGTCGGTTTCTTTGCTTAATGTATGAAGTTGATGATTTAACAGTCGCTGCTCTTCGATACCCTGATTCTGAATTTCCAGGTAAAAATTGCCTGTTCCAAAAAGCTCCTTAAACCAAAGGGCTTTGTCTTTGGCTTTTTCCGTATCACCGGACATGAGCAGTCTTTGAACCTCGCCTGCCATGCATGCACTGGTGGCAATTAATCCTTCACTGTATTTTGCCAAAAGTTCTGCATCAATTCTTGGCTTATAGTAAAAACCTTCCAACCAGGCTTTTGATACCATTTTAATCAGATTCTTATAACCTGTGCTATTTTTAGCAAGCAACACTAAATGAAAGGACTTCTCATCAATCCCGGACTGCTTGTCAAAACGGGTGCGGGGCGCTACATAGACCTCGCAGCCAATAATCGGCTTAATATGATTTTTTTTACATAATTTATAAAAATCGATGGCTCCGTGCATAACGCCATGATCGGTTAATGCAATCGCAGGCATCCCAAGATCTTTTGCTGTTGTCACCATCGCTTCGAGTTTACAGGCACCATCTAGTAAACTGTAACAGGAGTGGTTGTGAATATGAACAAAACTCATTATCAATCGTCCTTTTCTTTTTTTTCATTATACTAGAATGAGTAAAAAAATACATTACTTTTGAAAAATGAAAAGAGCTCCTTGCGGGAGCTCTTTTTGATACATTTTCTATTTTTTTATCATTTTAACATTAGTAATCGCTCTTGCTTTAAGCTGCTCTGCAGAATACAGGCTCACTTCAACAATGGAAGATTTTTTATCCAGCATTAAAATTTTTGTAAAGACCTCTACATGATCTCCGACTTCTACCGGGGCAAGCTGGTAAATGGAAAATGATTCGGTTTGCGTATTCCAGCGAAATTGTTTTTTTATGGCGATGTAGGCCGCTGTATGCATAATCGTGGTTAATACTCCTGTGCTGGTTGTATCGGATTCATTGACCATAAATTGGGTAATATCGCCAAAAATTTTTACGCCTTCTTCATATTCTCCAAGTTTAAATCCGCTAAGCGTTAAATTATCAACCGTTTCTCCAAACTGTGGCTGTTTTTGCAGTTGCTGGAAAGAATTAAGGATGTCCTGTCTGCTGACAACACCGACCAGCGAATTTTTATCATCAGTAACAGGAATTAATTCAAATCCTTCCCAGATAAGTAACCTTGACAAATGAGTCACAAGGTTAGACGGCTTTGTGGTAAGGACGCTTGTATTCATCGTATTTGCAATCGTTTCTCTTTTGCTTTTTCCGGCTACATCAATCGCCGTTACAATCCCTACAACCTTATGGTTTTCATCAATAACCGGGAAACGACTGTGACCGGTTATTTCTGCCAGTACATGCCATTCATTAACCAGCTGATCAGGCTGCAGATAATAGGCATCTTCGATCATAATATCTTCTATCCTGATTAATTCTTTGGTCTTAAGGCGCTCATTAACCGCATTGTTAATTAGTGTAATGCTAATAAACGTCTCATAAGGCGACTGAATCACAGGTATGTTATATTTTGCAACAACATCTAAAAATGCCGGGTCGAGTTCAAAACCTCCGGTAATCAGCATCGGAACCTTTTTTTCAACAGCAATTTGCTGAAGCTCTGTGTTATCGCCAACTAGCAACAATGTCTCCTGATCAATATATTGCTCCAATGTTTGCCGACTGGTGGCCCCGACCACAAATTTATCCGGGACAAAACCCAGTTTATTGGAACCGGAAATGACTTCACCTTCAACAATCAGGGCAATCTCTCTTAAACTTAAATCTTCGAGTTCTTTTTTCTCATCTTCAATCCGAATAGTCCCGACCTTAGGTATTGAGGATACCAACCCCTGATTTTCGGCCTCTTTTATCGCTCTGTATGCCGTTCCCTCGCTTACGTCCATTTCTTTGGCAATCTGGCGCACAGACACCTTAGAACCGACAGCAAGTTCTCGTATGTACCGTAAGATTACTTCATGTTTGGTCAAACCCAAACAAATCACCCCTATACTATATTATCAGCCGAAAGACTGTATGATAATCACAATGAAAATGATTCCTGTTATAAAACAGAAATCATCTCCATAAGAATATACTGTATTTATTAACTTTTAGCAATATCTTTTCTCTGAATATATCCAAAACTTCCGGCGGTAATAATCAAGGCACTAAGGATAAGACCTACATATAAAGGATCGAGTAGTCCCGGTAAAAACAAAGCCCAAAGAATTGACGCTGCCGGTGCGACCCCGATAGCCAGGATAGCAGCCTTTGGCCTGATATATGGTTTAAAGAATAAGGCTCCAAGAAGAGGAAAGCAAATCGTAGCTCCCCTTAGCCCCATAGAAAGGAAACTCCATTGTAAAATTAAAGAATCCATATTCCCTATGGTAAAGACCAGCGTTAGTCCGGTAACAAGAATAATAGCCAGGCGGCTAAAGAAAAGGACCTGATGATCCAATGCATCTTTTCTGAAAATACCTTTGTAGATATCACGGCTTAACATCGTCGCAATTCCTAAAACAAGACCTGCTCCGGTTCCTACTACAGAAATGATAATCGCGGCTAAAACCACTCCCCCTATCCAGTCAGGAAGATAGGTGAGAATGAATAACGGCAACGCTTCTTTAGGCACAATACCCGGATAATGAATCTTCATGTATAACCCGACAAGAATTCCGCCAACGCCAAGCGGCGGCATCAGCAATCCGGAAATGATAGCCGCTTTTTTTGATTCTTTGTATGTCCGTCCACTAAACATCGCTTGCAGATAGGTTTGGGTGGAAATCACCCCAACCACTAATGAAAACCCGGCAGCCAGATCCACCGCCACGCCTCTTCCGAACAAACTGAAATTAGGATGGTACGACAAATTCGCGGTATACCCACTAAAGCCACCGGCATTTGAAACCGCTATAATACCAATGACAAGCATTGAACCGTAAATCAGAACGGTTTTTAGGATCCCGACCATGCCGGTTCCCCACACGCCTCCGAAAATGACATAAAAAATAACTAGTAATACAGAAATAACAGCTGCCAAAAATGGAGACATGCTAAAAACAGCTGTAAATATCGCCACTGCCGACAGAATTTGTCCTACGATATTTAAAAAGATTCCGATTGATGAAAAAATGCTCGCCGGTGGAATCGCTTTTGGCCCATAAGCGCTGCCCAATAATTCCGGTACGGTTGTTGCCTCACTCTGTCTTAATGGTTTTGCCATAAACAGTCCCAGCAAAACAAGAGCGATACCGGCTCCCAGTGTAAACCACCAGGCGCTCATTCCATATGTATAGGCCAGTTGAGCCGTACCTACCGTTGATGCCCCGCCGGCAATTGTACCGACAAGAGTACCGACAAGAAGCGGCACACCTACGCTTTTTCCTCCTACGGCAAAATCACTGGCCGTACTTACTTTTTTTACAGAATAAATTCCAAGTGCGGTTACTGCAAGTAATGTTAGTACAATACTGGTAATATGAATAGATGATAACATTTTCCCGCCCCCCCAGGCTCATGTTGTTATTTTAGTAAATCATTAGATAGATGCGGTAAACGATGAATGCACAAACCATAAAGGTTAGCTGAGGAACCAGAAGCAACCTATAAGTTCTGTTAAATCCGGCTTTGAAATGATCAATGGTCAGCAAGAAACAAAGATGCAGGGGTGATAACATAACGCCTGAGAATCCAAAAGAAAAAGCAAGCGCAAATAACGGCCAGCTGACATCAGCGCCGGTATTAATAAACCCGATCAAAATCGGAAAACTGATGCTGACCATCGGAAGAACCATACCTGTAAGAAGTCCGGTGATCAACGGCAAAATAGCTACCACCAAAACAGGTGGTATCCCGAAATTTTCTATAACCTGAATGACTTCAGCAAAACCCCCGCTGGCCTCCATCATATTCCTAAAAAAGATAACGCCAAAAACAAGGATTACCATGTTTACAGAAAATGCTGTCTTTACCAAATTAGTAATTTCTTTATCCGATATTCTCTGCCATATAAAAACAATGATAATGACAGATAACAAAGACATTACAATCGGAACTTGCAAAAAGACAACGGTAATGATGATAAACAAAATAGGAGCTATGCCGCTTAAAAAATTTCTCCAAAGGCTTTCCCTTGGACCGGTATAGACTGTTTTAACCTCCTTTTCCTCTAAACTTCTAAAACAAAAAGCAAATCCGATAAGTAACGATAATACCGTAAACGGAAAGTTTACTATAAATATCTCGCCCAGATCTCTTTCTATAAAGGCCGCTGCAAGTAATAAACCCGGATACAGCGGAAATATGTATTCCCAAATATGTCTGAACCAATAATTAATCAGACTTTTTTGATCCTCATCAAGGGAGGTAATCTGGCGGGCAACATCCCCGACCATGGGTGCAGAAAAACGGGCCCCGCCCGGTGAAGGCAACAAACCTAAAAGTGCCGGCAAGAAAGCCATAATCACTCTTGAATCGCTAACGAGCCCTTTTAGAGCTCTAATCATATTAGGCATTAAACCACTGACCCGTAACACAAACTCTAATCCCGAGATCAATAACAAGATCAGGATTAGCTCCAATGTATTTCGTAAAAAAAGGGTTCTGACTGCAATCTCTGCTACTTCAAAGGGATTCATCAAGTATAGAATTCCAAAAAAAAGAGACCCGATCACCATCACAATCCCTGTATTAACTTTTTTTTGCAATAAGTAAATCATGGCTACAAAAATAAGCAGGACTCTGATGCCTTCCATCTGTAACACTCCAATTTTGTTAGTCTATGTCCTCATGCCAATATTCAACTTGCTCATCTGATTGAATGTCTTCAAACTTTTTATGCACTTTTGTATAATTCAAGCTAAATGTAAAGGACAGGTAAATGTCCGGGTTTGTTCTATTTTTAGACTTCAGCATAATCTTATCGGGATAAAATAAATAAAAGTAGTCTTCATCCCTCCATTTTAAACGGATATTGCCCAGGTTTAAAACGACATTTCCCCATTCCTCTAAAATAAAGCCCATAAAAACGGCACGCCCTTCCAGGTATTGCCCGACCTTGTATCCTACAGAATGAGAGTAGTCCTGCTGAAAAAAAGAAAAATGCTCCAGCAATAATCGACAGGGTCTGCTGATCTCCTCTATGGACCTTCTTGATGTTTGTATTTTTTTTAAGGCCTGTAACACCAGTACCTGTTGCAAATCATCTTTTAGCTCAGATTCCAGACTTTCTATTAATTTCAAAGCATATTGCTCGATTTTTTCAACTTCTCCCAGAATTAAAGCATCTTTTTCTTTCCGATCCATAATCATTCTCCTAAAGTTTTATCTCTGCCATCTTATAGGCTTCAAGTGTATTCTGCAGTAACATAGCAATCGTAAGGGGACCCACTCCGCCGGGAACCGGTGTAATGTAGCCGGCTTTTTTTGAGGCCTCTTCAAATTCAACATCACCACATAATTTTCCGTCTTCAAGACGATTAATGCCCACATCAATCACCACAGCACCCTCTTTAATCATCGCACCCTTAACAAGGTTAGGCACACCAACAGCAGCTACAACAATATCTGCCGCGGCAAGTTCTGCAGCCAGATCCTTTGTTCTGGAATGACAAATCGTTACTGTTGCACTCTCCTGTAGCAATAAAAGAGCTACCGGCTTTCCTACAATATTACTTCTGCCGACAACAACGGCTTTTTTACCGGATATTTCAATGCCCGTTTCCTTAATCAAACGAATGCATCCCTTCGGTGTACAAGAGACTAATCCTTTATCACCGACCATCAGGGCTCCTGCATTTAGAGGATGAAAACCATCCACGTCCTTACGATAGTCAATGGCGTTTATAATTTCTTTTTCATCAATATGTTTTGGCAGCGGCAACTGAACAAGAATTCCGTGAATCTCATCGTTTTGATTAAGACGTTTAACCACTTGTAACAACTCTTCCTGGGTAACTGTATCTTCCAAACGTTCAACCACAGAAAAGAATCCAACTTCATTTGCAGCCTTCTCCTTATTTCTTACATAAATTGAAGATGCCGGATCTTCACCGACAATAACCACCGCTAATCCTGGCTTTTTATTATTGTCTGCAATGACTTTTTGAGTCTCCGTTTTTATTTCCTGTCTGATTTTTTCTGCTATCTGTTTTCCGTCTAAAATAACTGCCATAATTTATCCCCCTGTACATATCCCTGCATTTTTTTCTGATTTTTATTTCTGATTCCTATTATACACGATTCCTTTTTTTTTCATATGGTTTTTGCTCCTGAAAATATTGACAATCACTCTGCAACTGACAATCCTTACAAAGCGGAGTTTGTGCTTTGCAAACCCGGCGTCCATGCCAGATTAACCAGTGATGAGACTTATTCCAGTCTTTTTTAGGTATCCGTTCCATTAATTCTTTCTCTACTTCCAGGACATTTTTTCCACTTGATAAGCCCAGCCTTTTTGCCACCCTGTAAACATGGGTATCGACGGCAATCGCAGGAATATGGTAGGCATTGCTCAATACCACATTCGCTGTTTTTCTTCCCACTCCGGGAAGTGTCATAAGGGCCTCTCTCGAATCCGGAACCTGACCCCCGTATGTTTGCATTACCATTAAAGCGGTAGCCATTATATTTTTTGTTTTTGTCTTATACAGACCAATACTTCTGATTATCTTTTCAAGAATGTCCGGATCTGCTTTTGACAACGCTTCTGCATCGGGATACTGGCTAAAGAGTTCGCGGGTAACCTTATTAACCTGCAAATCAGTCGTCTGAGCCGAAAGGATCGTTGCTATCAGCAACTGGTAAGCATCAGTAAAGTCGAGTGCAGTGGTTACATCCGGATACAACATCCGAAGTTTTTTTAAAATTCGCTTCTGCCTTTCTTTCATAAAAACCCCCCGAAAAAGGAAAAAGCCCTTTACGGGCTTTATACCTGAGATAATTTATTTATTGCGTCATCTTTTATCATAATCTGCGCTCTTTCTGATAAGAGGCAGTCATGAAATCTGGCGACATTTCCGTACTCGCCCAAAGTTCCGATTGTGCTTTCCAGCATTTTTTCCGGATTTTTTATAACCAGATAATATTGACCCTGGAATTTATATAGGTCTGATTTGCCAAAGTACAGCTGAGAAATCTGCCCGGCCAACTCAATTACATCATCTAATTCTTTAAACTCATAAATCAGTTCATCGCTCTCTATATCGATAAATTCCTCGAATTCATCGTACTCGTCAAAGAGGTCTTCGTCGATAAAAGATTGAAAATATGATTTATCTACCTTGCTTACTTTAGTTAAGGTAACAATCAGGCTGTCTATGGTCATAGGATACGCTTCTACCATCAGCTGTGTCTCAGGATCCACCTCGAATCCGCATTCATCATAAGCCTGCTCGAGCAAATCCTGAAAAAGCTCCTGTGCATTCTGGCTGTTTGGCATTAAATCCCATTTTTGTACATTCTTTTTGTCAAGGTCATCTTTACTGATAATAACCTGAATTTTGTTTTCATTAATCCTTTTAAATTTCACAACAAACACCTCCTGTTTGAGGAATGTATATCCATTATAATAGTTACAGGATTTATGTCAAAAAAAAAAAAAAAATCCCTCTTTTTTTAACTTCTCTTTTATTTTGCTTAACACTTCTTCTGATATCACTTCAATCGTATGCAAATGAACACCATCGGTAAGACTTGAAAGGGGCTTCGCATTATATTCGTTCACTTTATTTATAAAAGACTCCAGATCAAGACGATTATCGATCATTAAATTAGCTCT
>SKKY01000073.1 GCA_007123515.1 Clostridia bacterium | reverse complement strand
TGGAAAAAGGCAATGATTCGAAGAACCGTGACCGACTTTTGAATGACCTCCGGATCATCAGAAAACACGGAGGATAATTGAGGGGCAAACACGTAGAATAAGGCAGCAATGGCCATCATTAGAACGGTTCCTGAAACATAGGCCAGGTTACCAAATCGTCGGGCCTCTTCGGGATCCTCTGAACCGAGTTGCTGACCAATTAAAATCGCACCAGCAGCTCCAAATCCAAAGCCGGGCAGATAGGAAAAACTTTCGATCGTCCCGGCCACGTTATGCGCGGCATAAGCGGTCACACCAATCTGGATAATCAGATAACCATAGGCAAGCTGCCCCGTCCTCATAATCAGTCGTTCAATACCGGCCGGTAATCCAACACGGATAATTTTACCCAAGAGCTCTTTATCAAGCGGGAAGCGAAAGGATTTGGACAGCGAAAAAAGCTCATTTCTTTGTAAGAGAATGCGGATAAATAAGAGGAGGCCTAAAAGTCTTGCGATTGTTGTGCCTAAACCTACCCCGAGAATGCCTAAGTCAAAAAGACCAAAAGTCAGGGTGTAGGTCAGAATAATGTTAAAGAGATTACTATAGAGGCCGATCTTCATCGGTGTCACGGTATCGCCAGTGGCTCGTAGGACGCTACCGATAATCATCGTTAAACAGAGTAATACGGATGGAATGGCTACGACACTAAAATAGGGAATCGCCTCCGAAAGCATCTGCTCGGATGCACTAAAGTAGGGCAAAAGAAAGCGGACAAAGAGGAGACTTAAAAATCCGGTAAAAAGGCCGGCGAAAAGACCAAGAACCAAGTAATGTTTAAGTGCGGAGGATAAGAGCGAATAGTTTTTGGCCCCGAAATAACGGGCAGTCATCGCTCCGGCACCGATACTTAAGGCAATAAAAAAGGCCATCAGAATGCCCATCACAAGATTAGTCAGACCAACCGCAGCAATAGAGGCAGTACCTAATCGCCCAACAAAGTAGAGATCCACCGTCCCGAGGATGATCTGCAATATATTTTCGATAATGGCCGGTAAAGCCAATGCGGTCAGTGTCCGAATCTGCCTGATATCCATAAGGAACTCCTTTACAAAACCCCCTAGGGGGGATATGATGATCATTGTACACCTTTTGGATACACTCAGCAAGGGCGTGGGACGGGTTAAAAAAAGCTTTTCTAAATGAAATAAAAAAGGTAAAATAAAGCTTGATGTGAAAAAGAGGACGCAGTCCCTAAAAAAATAGACAGATGGAGGAATACTATGTTAGGAAAATTATATGGTCTTGGTGTGGGGCCGGGAGATCCGGAATTAATCACCGTGAAAGCGATCCGTATTTTAGAAAAGACCGAATATTTATGTTATCCGGTGGCTAAAGAAGACGGGCAAAGTGTGGCTCATGAGATCGTTAGTAAAGCCATCGACAAAGAGTTCAGACTACTTAAATTACATATGCCGATGACGCTTGACTATGAGTTACTTGAGCCAAAGTGGCAGAAAGCAGCCGAAGAGATTGCAGAGATTCTAAAAGAGGGAAAAGATGCGGCGTTTATCACTTTAGGGGATACAGCCTTTTTCAGCACCTTTATTTACCTGGTTAGAAAAATCAGAAACATTTTACCGGAGCTTGAAATCGAAATGGTACCGGGTATTACTGCACCGAGTGCGATCGCAGCAGAAGCGGTGCTTCCGCTTGTGCTTCGTGATGAGAAGCTGTTAATCGTTCCGGCGATTCGTGATATGGCCGATGTGCGTCATGCGATTGAAGAAAGTGAAAACGTGGTGCTCTTTAAAATCGGAAGTATTTTTAAAGAGATCTATCAGGTATTAAAAGATAATGGGTTGGAAAACAATGCGATCGTTGCCAGTCGTCTTGGTTTTGATGATGGGTTTATTACCAAAGATTTAGAGAGTCTATTAGATCGTGATCGTCTTGATTACCTGTCAACGATGATCATTAAAAAGAACGGGCTGGAGTAGAGGCTTTTATAGAGAGGAAGAGTGAAATTGGTGCAAAAAAAGGGAAAGATATACATTGTGGGGCTCGGTCCCGGAGACCGTGAACATTTTTCATACCGCGCGGTAAGAGTGATTGAAGAGGCTGATGTGGTGGCCGGCTACGGGCTATATATTGATCTGGTAAAGGATCTGACGGTCGGCAAAGAAGTGATTAGTAAAGGAATGAAGCGGGAGATTGAAAGAGCGAATCTTGCGATTGAAGAGGCTAGAAAAGGAAAGAATGTAGCAGTGATCTCAGGCGGAGATCCGGGGGTTTACGGAATGGCCGGAATCGTGCTTGAGCTTATTGATGACGATATTGAGGTTGAAGTGGTGCCGGGGATTACAGCAGCCACCGCAGCCGCAGCTAGTTTAGGGGCACCTCTGATGCATGACTTTGCGCTTATTAGCCTAAGTGATTTGTTAACGCCGTATGAAAAAATTATGAAACGGATTTTGCTTTGCTCTGAAGCCGATATGGTGATCGTGATCTATAATCCAAAGAGCCGCGGACGCCAGAAGCATATTGAAGAGGCGCAAAGTAAGATGCTTGAGCATAAATCGGCCGATACGCCGGTCGGTCTTGTGAGAAATGCCAAACGGGGTGAAGAGGAAATCGTGATGACGACCCTTGGCAAAATGCTTGA
>SKKY01000074.1 GCA_007123515.1 Clostridia bacterium | reverse complement strand
AATATGTTAAAAAAAGTCAATAATACACTTAAATAATAGGGTATTGACAGAACCAGCAGAACCAGGTATGATATAAAAGCAAAGCATATATGCTTACTATGTTATTTTAGTGGAGGTTATCATGAAAACGATTGCTAAAAACCTGACAGATTTAATTGGGAACACACCGCTTCTTGAATTATCAAATTATAATGCTGACCACAAATTGTCAGCTAAGATCATTGCAAAACTTGAATATTTCAACCCGGCATCGAGTGTAAAGGACAGAATTGGTTTTGCCATGATTGATGATGCTGAAAAAAAGGGTTTATTGAAAGAGGGTTCTGTGATTGTTGAGCCTACAAGTGGTAATACCGGGATTGCGATTGCCTTTGTTGCGGCGGCTAAAGGGTATCGCTTAATTTTAACAATGCCGGATACCATGAGTGTTGAAAGAAGAAATTTTTTAAAAGCTCTCGGAGCTGAGTTGGTTCTGACTCCGGGTATGGAAGGAATGGGTGGAGCAATTGCGAAAGCCAATGAAGTAGCTAAAGAGATACCGAATGCTCTGGTTCTTCAGCAATTTAGTAATCCCTCGAATCCGGAAGTTCACAAGAAAACAACGGCAGAAGAAATCTGGAGAGACACAGACGGAGAAGTTGATATTTTTGTTGCCGGTGTCGGAACCGGAGGAACGGTCTCTGGAGTAGGAGAGACCCTTAAAAAATATAAACCAGAGGTAAAGATTGTAGCGGTTGAACCTTCTGATTCGTCGGTCTTGTCGGGTGGCGAAAAAGGGCCTCATAAGATACAGGGAATTGGCGCTGGTTTTATTCCGGATAATTTTAACCGCTCGGTCATCGATGAAATTTTAACAGTCACTAATGAGCAGGCTTTTACTGTAGCCAGAGAGTTGGCTAAAAAAGAAGGATTGTTAGTTGGAATTTCATCGGGCGCTGCATTATTCGCAGCCACGGAGCTTGCAAAAAGGCCGGAAAATGCCGGGAAAAATATCGTGGTACTGTTACCGGACTCAGGTGAAAGATATCTCTCAACACCTTTATTCCAGGATGAATAAAAAAAGAACTGGTTAAATGTAAAACATTAACTGGTTCTTTTCTCTTTTTTCATCGCTTTTATCAACCAGTTGTTGCAGTGAAACACCTTGTAACACTTCGGCTATTTTCCGATCCAGCGGATCCCAGATGAGTTCATCCATAGCGTGATCGATATGCGGATAACTTTCACTTAAAAAAGGTTGAATTTTTTCAAAAAGACTGCTTTCAATCGCAGTAAGAATCATCTCAGCTGTTATCTCTTCAGGCTTTAGAGCCAAATGATATCCACCCTGTGGTCCTTTAACAGATTCCACCAATTGCGACTTTTTAAGCAGTGAGAAAATTTGTTCCAGGTATATTTTAGAAATCTGAAGTTCTTTGGCAATGGTAATAATGGGAGTCAGGCCATGTGATGATTCTCTTTTTGCTAAAAAAACCATTGCAGCCAGTCCGTAGCTTCCTTTTGTGGAAATGCGCATAAACACCCTCCAATACATAGTAATTTTATATGTAAAATAATAAAGGGAGTTTACATATTTGTCAACTTGTTAGAGCGTTCGTGGTTTGTTGGGGGACGTGTACCTCTGGTATACCAGAGGTACACGTCCCCCAACAAACCACGAACGGAGAAAAGGTGGTATGCTTGTGAAAGATAATGGACGTAAGATTCGCTTAAGATTGTTTTTGCTTTTGGTATTTATAGCGGTGATCTTTTTTATGCCGGGCTGTCATCTCCTCTCTGAGGAAATGCAGGAAAATTATCCGGAATTTCTGGAGGTTCACTTTATTGATGTTGGTCAAGGGGATGCGTCTCTTTTGCGAGGGCCTGATTTTACGATTCTGATTGATGCCGGAAGGCATGATCGGGATGACGTAGTGCCTTATCTTATCGCCGCAGGCGTTTTTGAAATTGATCTTCTGATCGGAACGCACCCTCATGCAGATCATATCGGACAGTTTGATAAAGTGCTTCAGGCTTTTCCGGTAAAGGAAGTTTGGATGAGCGGAGATGTGCACACAACGAGAACCTTTGAAAGAGTTCTTGATGCCATTCTTGCTTCGGAAGCTTCCTATTATGAACCGGAACGTGGTGAACAATTCCGTATCGGCAGTTTGGATGTGCTAATTTTAAATCCTTCGGAGCAGACGGGTCGTTTGAATGATGGATCAATCAGCTTGAGGGCGCAGTTTGGAGAGGTGTCCTTTTTGTTTACCGGAGATGCTGAAGAAAGTAAAGAAACTGAAATGCTGGAGAGCGGACTCTTACTTGAATCAGAAGTATTTCAGCTTGGTCATCACGGATCATCTACATCCAACACAAAAGAATTTCTGGAAGCGGTCAATCCAGGAGTAGCCATTTATTCAGCCGAACAAGATAATCCGTATGGACATCCTCATACGGAAATAATTGAAAGACTAAAAAAGATGGATATTACCGTTTTTGGTACTGATCAATACGGAACGATAATTGTGCAAACCAACGGGCACTCTGTTAAGATCGTTAGTGAAGACAGGGGTGAGATTTATGAATATGGAAAAAAGTGATCGTGCGGTTGTGGATCGGATAGAGGAGAAAACGGCCATCCTTTTAATCAGAGAAAATGAAAAAGAGCTCCATCTTGATCTTGCATTTT
>SKKY01000070.1 GCA_007123515.1 Clostridia bacterium | reverse complement strand
ATGAAATCCGAACGCCTTTAAATGGAGTGCTGGGCATGCTTGATTTGCTTGCTAATACAAATCTGAATAAAGAGCAGGCAGACTACATTACTGTCAGCAAAAAATCATCCGATTCTTTATTGATGATCATTAATGATATTCTGGATTACTCAAAAATTCAAAGCGGTGATTTTGCTATCGATGTACATTGTTTTAATATCCGATCATTCATAGCAGAAATTGAACAATTATTTAAACCGTCGATTATCAGTAAGGGTCTGCATTGGTCCTGTCATATAGATCCTAAGCTTCCTGAGAATCTATTAGGTGATGAATTTCGATTGCGCCAGGTATTAAGTAATCTTATTGGGAATGCGATTAAATTTACCAGTAATGGCAGGATTAACTTAAGGGTAACTGCCCTGCATTCTAATCCGGAAGAAAACAAAATTACTGTACAATGGGAAATAGAAGATACCGGTATAGGTATAGAAAAAGATATGATAAAAGAGATTTTCAAAAGTTTTGTTCAGGAAGACAGTTCTACAATCAGAATGTATGGTGGTTCTGGTCTGGGTCTGGCTATTAGTAAGCTGATTATTGAAAATATGGGAGGGCAGATCATGGCAGAAAGCCAAAAAGATAAAGGAAGTACATTTTTCTTTTCTGTTCCTTTTGAAATAGCAGATCAAAATTCTTGCGAGCATAAGAAGGAAGCGAGTGCTTTTGTAATTGATCATACGTGCCTCGATGGTATTCGGATATTGGTTGCCGAAGATGACAGAATTAATCAAATGCTGCTTCGAAGATTTTCTGAAAAGAAGAAGATACAAGTGGAGTTGGCATCTAATGGAGAAGAAGCATTAGAGAAATATAAAGAGAAAGAGTATGATGTGGTTTTGATGGATATCCAGATGCCAGTTATGGATGGCTATGAGACCATTTCGAAATTAAGAAACTACGAAAAAACAAAGGGTATCAGAACTCCGGTCATTGCCATCACAGCACATGCTTTGACTGGTGATAAAGAAAAATGTCTTGAAGCTGGCATGGATGATTATTTATCTAAACCGATCAGTATTCACGATTTTTATCAGAAAATTTCATACTGGTCTAAGAACAAAGATCAACAATAAAGAAAAAGGGATGATAAATCATCCCTTTTTTTGCTTAAAAATTAGTGGTTTTGTGTAATGTATGTTACAACAGGTCAAAAAGTAAAAAGGAGGTTATATGGCACATATTACCGCAAAACAATCCTATGAAAAATTAACGAAAAGATTAAATCAGTTCCCTCAGGGCGCTCCGGCATCAAAGACCCTTTATAAGATTTTAGAAATTCTGTTTTCGGAAAAAGAGGCCGAGCTTGTAGCGCAAATTCCGGTAAGACCTTTTACTGCTAAGAAAGCAGCCTCCATATGGAAGATATCCGAAAAGGAAGCTACAATTATTCTGGATCAGCTTGCCTCCAGAGCCGTTCTTCTTGATATTGAACAGAAAGGGCAGATGACCTATGTTTTACCGCCTCCGATGGCTGGTTTCTTTGAATTTGCGATGATGAGAACCAGGGGTGATATTGACCAAAAACTTCTTTCAGAGCTATTCTACCAGTATCTCAATGAAGAAGAGGATTTTATAAAAGATCTCTTTGTTGGTACCGAAACCAGCTTGTTAAGGACATTTGTTCAGGAACCGGTCCTGGATAATGGAAATACGGTTCACATTCTTGATTATGAAAGAGCCAGCCACATTATTAAAGAGACACCGGTTATGGGAATCAGCATGTGTTACTGCAGACATAAAATGCTACATTTGGACAAGCATTGTGATGCACCTATGGACATATGTATGACCTTCGGAAACGTGGCGGATTCATTAATCAGGCATGGTCATGCCAGAAAAGTTGAAATAGCGGAAGGGCTTGAGCTGCTAAACGAGGCTTATGAGAACAATTTGGTGCAATGCGGAGAAAATACACAAAGTGGCGTTAGCTTTATTTGTAACTGTTGTGGTTGTTGTTGTGAGGCACTGATCGCTGCAAAAAAATTCGGGAATCTTCATCCGGTGGCACCCTCTAATTATTACCCTGTTGTAGATGAATATCATTGTACAAAATGTGAAATGTGTGTCGGTATCTGTCCCGTTCATGCAATTAGTATTGAAAAAAATGAGCAGGGACTTACTTCACTGACGATTGACTATGAAATATGTCTGGGCTGCGGTGTGTGTGTAAGAAAGTGTAAAAGACAAGGTCTTTCGCTTGAAAGAAAAGACAGGCAAAGTCAGATCATTACTCCGGTAACCTCGGTTCACAGAATTGTCCAGATGGCCATTGATAAAGGGACACTTCAGGATCTTATTTTTGATAACCAGGCAATGGAATCGCATCGGGCGATGGCGGCTGTGCTTGGCGCAATTTTAAAAATGCCGGGAGTCAGACAGGGATTAGCCAGCAATCAGGTGAAATCAAAGTATTTAGGAAGTCTGCTGGCGAAAAAGTAAAATAAAAAGAGCGGAGGCGTGGCTTTGAAAATAAAAAAAGAGTATTTTCAGCTGGCCGCCTTAATAGCCGGTATGGTTTTTATTCTGTTTTTTTCAGGTGTGCGTTTTGTTTTGGGAGCGCCTCTGGAGATTAATAATATAGTGGCTCATTTTTTATTTGCTTGTGTGATTGCTTTGTTGGCCACGTTTCTT
>SKKY01000184.1 GCA_007123515.1 Clostridia bacterium | reverse complement strand
GGTTGATTTGATTCAGGGGGGGCAGAGGGATCATCACCCGGTTACCCGTATTTAATCAGTCAGAATATTACGGGCAGATAGCGATCATTTTTGACTTTGAAAGAACATTTACGGAAACCGGTATTTTTGAGCTCGGAAATACTCATTATATTGATGTTCTGATTGCCGATCCATTACAAGACATGAAAAAGACCGTTTGGTCAAATCGTTATGACGAAAATACAATTGATTTCGAAGATTCACAGGTTCTGTCAGAAACAATCAGACTATACGACTCAACCATTGAGATTCAGGCCATTCCCAAAAGCGGATGGAGTGGAACGACACCCGTAATGTACGTTATTATGCTAACAGGACTGCTGGTTGCGTCTTTTTCTGCGTTTTCAGTGTCCAAAATGATTGGTGCCACCAGAGAGTTGCGCGATAAGTACGAAGAAATTCAGGAAAACCAGTCACATATTAATTATCTGGCAAATCACGACCCGCTGACTGATTTGTATAACCGCAGAAAATTTATCGAAGATATTGATGAACGTTTGTTGTGGAATAAAAAAGGAAGTCTGGTACTGATGGATCTTGATGATTTTAAGAATATCAATGATTCTTTGGGCCATGTTTATGGAGATAAAGTCATCGCTCATGTGGCAACATTGATTAAAAAAGGTATGATTGATTATGGATCAGTGTACCGGATTGACGGTGATGAATTTCTGATACTGCTTGAAAACAGTACTGATCCAGAAGCTATTTTACAAATCATTCGGGATTTGAATGATTCGATAGAAAAAAATAGTACGATCGATGAAATTGATAATCATATCACGATGAGTGCCGGAATTGTCAGGCACCCTTTAGATGGAAATATAGTAGAAGATTTACTGATGAAACTCGATATTGCTATGAATGATGCTAAAAAGTCTGGAAAAAATCAATATAAGTTCTTTCTTGATAGCATGATGGTTGATTTTGACGAAAAAGTCCGTATAGAAAAAATGTTACGCAAGGCTTATGAGGAAAGAAAATTTACGCTTGTTTACCAGCCAATCGTGGAAACAAAAACCGGAAAAATCGCTTCTTTTGAAGCCCTGTTACGAATTAAAGACCGGTCATTGTCTCCGGCTGAATTTATCCCGGTAGCCGAAGAAACCGGTTTAATCAATAAAATTGGAAAAAGAGTGATTGAAGAAGTGCTCATGCAGCAAAAACTGTTTTCAGAAAAAGGGTTCGCAATTAAACCTATTGCAGTGAACCTTTCCCCAAGGCAGTTGCTTGATGAGGACTTGGCTGAATTTATCAGACAAAAGCTTAATGAGTATCAGGCTTCTCCGAAATGGCTTTCATTTGAAATTACAGAAAGTGTACTCTTAGATCATAAAGAGGAAACGCTAAAAATGATGAATAAGATACGGAAGCTGGGCATTTCTATTGCCCTGGATGATTTTGGAACAGGATATTCCTCGTTAAATTACTTGTCGTTTATACCGGCTGACATAATTAAACTTGATAAATCATTAAAAGACCGATTTATGAGCTCAGATAATAAAGAGGTAGTCGAGGGAATTATTACCATAGCGCATGCTTTACAACTTTCGGTTGTCGCTGAGGGCGTGGAAACAGAGGAAGAATTGAAATGGCTAAAAGAGAAAAAATGTGATTATTTGCAGGGGTATTTTTTCAGCAAGCCGGAGGAGCCTGCTGTGATTGAAACGATTTATAATAAGATTTGTTCTTATTAGTCAGACTCAGGCGCACAGGTAATCGTATACCGGTCTTTATATTGATGTAACGTTACAGGGGCTTCGAAGAAGTCCCTGACTTTTTTTTCTGTGATCATCTCTTTGGTTTCACCTGCGTCAAAAACCTGACCTTTTTTTAAAAGCAGGGTATGGCTAAAGACAGGAAGAATTTCTTCAGTACGGTGAGTGACGTAGATCATGGTGGGGGCCTGCTCAAGCAGACTTAGTTCGCTAATAACAGACAATAATTTTTCTTTGGCAAAAAGATCAAGTCCGGTACAAGGTTCATCGAGGATAAGGAGTGCCGGATCGGCCATTAAGGCACGACCAATCCAATGGAGCCAAACAGTCCGCTTAAGACAATTTCTAAAGCGGTTTCCTTCCCGTATAAGCGCTCCTGCAAAGAAGAGCTGACCCATCCTATTATCTTTCGTAATTCACGAAGATCATACTTTCCAAAGGTCTTTCCAAGAACCTTAAGTGAACCATTTGAAGGGAAAATATAGCCATTAATCATATTTAATAAAGTAGTTTTTCCGGATCCGTTTAATCCCAGAACTGCCCAGTGTTCATGTTCCTTTACAGTCCAGTTTATATTTTTAAGGATTGAGCTATCCCCACGGATATAGTCTACTTGTTTTGCTTCAATGATCATCACAATACGCCTCCGTTATTTTGAAAATTCATATGTTTATTATAATTGATTTTGTGTTATAGGTCATGCAGTAACGATTATAGCTGTGATATAATTAGTAAAAATATATTAAAGTGGTGATGATAATGACGGATAAAAAGAAGAGAAATACTATGACGTTATTTGAGAAAGACGGTGACCTTGAGTTTTTTATTGACTCACAGGGCGGGAAAAAATTAATCATTAAACAGGATGCATAGGAAATGATGGTTAGTTTTGCCGATGAAACGGACGTATTTGACGAGTCGGATAAAGAAGATAAAAAGGG
>SKKY01000071.1 GCA_007123515.1 Clostridia bacterium | reverse complement strand
ATGGATGTCGGCAGGAGTTTCCTCTGGGATCGATATGGCTCTTGAAATTGTTAAAGAATTTTTTGGTCAGGACATCATGGATAAGGTTAAAGAAGGAATTGAATATCACCAATAAACCAACATAATAAGGAGAGAAAAGTAATGATTCAGTTAACGATTGAAATTGATGTAAAAAATCATAAAGAAATTGCAGAGAAAGAAGGAGGCAAAATGGCTGGTTTTGCTGCAGCCATGTCTTCGGATGTAGAAAAAAAAGTAGAAGAAGCGATTAAAAAAGAGGTTAAAAAAGCCCTTCCTTATAGCTTGCAGGATGAGCTCGATAAAAAGGGCGTGAAAGCAAGCGTGTATGTGTTTTAAGACGGACAGAGAAGAGCTCGCTTATCATAGAGATAAGCGAGCTCTTCTCTGTCTAAAAACAAGGTACAATTAATTTATATTTTTTGATTAATAAATGAAATAACAGCTTTTTTTATCTCGTCACGTACTTCACGAACTTGCTCCATTTTTTCTTTGTCCGTTCCGCTGAAGCCTGAAGGGTCATCAAATGTCCAAGCTATTCTTTCTGCGATACCGGGAAAAATCGGGCAACTTTCCTCTTTAGCCTTATCACAGACTGTGATTACATAAGTAAAAAGGGCACCTTTTTTATAGATGTCAAAGACGCTTTTGGTCTGGTTGTTTGAGATATCCAATCCTATTTCAGACATAACAGCAACCACTAAAGGGTTAAGAGAAGCCGGATGAAAACCGGCACTTTGGGCCTCAAAAGAATCTTCACCATAGTAATTCAAGAAAGCTTCAGCCATTTGGCTTCTTGCTGAATTATGAATGCATATAAAAAGAACTTTATTTTTTTTCATTGTCCACCTACTTTTTAATATACTATATAGCAATGATATTAAAAACTTGTTAAAGAAAGGTTAAATGTATAGTAGATTATTAATAAAGAACCATGATAATCAATAAGCCGGTAACGGAACTCAATAAAAAAAGAAGAGCCCCTGCCTGCAACCCCTTGACTGCTGGACCGATAACTTGTTTGAAACTAATAGATAATCCCATCGCGGCCATTACCATCATAAAAAGAATTCCGCTAAGTTCAGAAAAAAAGTTGACTAAAAAAGGCTGGATAGATATAAAAGTATTAAGTAAAATGACAATTAAAAAAATGATTATATAATAAGGAAAGATGGCTCCTGCGGATTTTAACTGAGGATCTTCTGAAAACTCTTTTTCATTTTTCTTTCTGAAATAGTAACTAAGAGTAAAAGAAAGTGGAATGATCATAAGAACCCGACTCAGTTTGATGATTGTACCGGATTCGCCTGCAATTTCGCCCATGGAAAATGCTGCGGCTACTGCATGGGGAACTCCGTGAAGGGAAATGCCTGACCATACGCCAAAAGATATCGGTTCGAGTGGGAAAAAACCAAGAGAACCGGCAAAAGAAAAAATGACTACACCAAGAGCGCCAAGGAAAGTTATGACAGATATTGAAACAGCGATGTCGTTTTTTTTAGCATTCATCAGCGGACTTACAGCCATGATGGCTGCTACACCACATATAGCGGATCCGACGCCAATAAGCATAGAGGTACTATTATTCAGACGAAGCATTTTTCCGATTAAAAGAGCACAAAAAAGAATAAAAGGAACAAAAAACAAAAGCAGCACAAAACTTTTAATTCCGATTGCTCCAATGATCGTAAGATTAAGGCGAAATCCAAGGAAAATGATGGCTAGTTTGATCAAGGAATTCATTGAAAAAGAAATGCCTGGTTGAAAGAGTTCTCCTATAGTGAAAACATGATTAATAATCAGACCGAGTAATAAAATCAGGGTAAAGGTTTCTAGCCCGCGAATAACATTTGAAAGAAAAAGGCCAACACCCGCTACAGTAAGTGATAGCAGTAGTCCCGGAATGTTTTTAGTTATTGTTTTTGCATTTGGTAAAAAGCCCATTGTGATAAACCTCCGAACCTTATTATAACTTATAAATCAATGAGTGAAAAATATTGACATAGAAGGTAAGATGTATTATTATTATTCAAGTGTTAAGTAATAATACTTAACAAAGAGATGGTGATGAAATGATTGAACAAAGAGAATTGCTAAATGAATACTTCGATTTATATGGTGCTCTTTTAACCGACAAGCAAAAGAAGTACTTTACATTGTATCATCATGAAGATCTGTCCCTTGCTGAAATAGCTGAAGGAGAATTGATCTCAAGAAATGCTGTTTATGATCATTTAAAAAGAACAGAACAACTGCTAGTCTCTTACGAAGAAAAACTCGGATTTAAAAAAAGACTCGATACGACAGAGCATGACATAAAAAAAATTGCTAACATCGTTGAAGAAATACAAAGTACCGGAGAAACAGAACACTTGGAAATGGTTCGTGTCTATTTATTAGAAACAGCGGACAACATTTAAAAAATTTTTATAGTAAGAAGGTGTAAACATGGCTTTTGAAGGCTTAAGTGATAAACTCCAGGGAGTCATAAAAAAATTAAAAGGCAAAGGTAAAATTTCAGAGGCAGAATTAAAAGAGATCCTGCGGGAAGTAAGAATTGCTCTTTTAGAGGCCGATGTTAACTTTAAAGTAGTTAAAGACTTTATAAAAAATGTCAATGAAAAGGCTCTTGGTCAGGAAGTAATGGAAAGTCTGACTCCCGGACAGCAGGTTATTAAGATCGTTAATGAAGAGTTAACATTACTGATGGGTGAAACTGTCAGCAAACTTGATCTATCGGGCAAAACGCCACTTGTGATTATGATGGTCGGGTTACAGGGTTCCGGAAAGACAACCTCTTCAGGAAAATTGGCTAATCATCTACGAAAACAGGGCAGAAGACCTTTACTTGTTGCCTGTGATGTTTACAGGCCAGCAGCTGTAAAACAGCTGGAGGTGCTTGGAGAACAACTTGATCTTCCGGTATTTAGCATGGGAACCGAAGTATCTCCAGTGGATATTTCCAAAAAAGCCATTGAACATGCCAGAGAGTATGGCAATGATATCGTCATTATCGATACAGCCGGACGCCTGCATATCGATGAGACGCTGATGGATGAGCTTAAAAACATTAAAAAGACCGTTTCACCAAAAGAAATTCTCCTTGTTGTTGATTCGATGACCGGGCAGGATGCAGTAAATGTTGCTGAAAACTTTAACGAGTTGCTTGATATTTCTGGTGTTGTGTTAACCAAACTTGATGGTGACACACGTGGTGGCGCAGCATTGTCTGTAAAAAAAGTTACCGGAAAGCCTATTAAATTTGCCGGTATGGGTGAGAAAATGGATGCGCTTGAACCTTTTCATCCGGACAGGATGGCTTCAAGAATTCTTGGTATGGGCGACATGCTGACTCTGATTGAAAAGGCTCAGACCAATTTTGATGAGGATAAGGCCCGGGAAATGGAAAAGAAAATGATGAAAGCAGAGTTTACGCTTGAGGATTTTCTTGACCAGATGGACCAGATGAAGAACATGGGGCCTCTTGATCAAATGATGGAAATGATTCCCGGAATGAATAAAGCAAAAATGGGTGATATGCAAGTAAACGAAAAAGACATGGCAAAAACGCAGGCAATCATTCTTTCGATGACTCCGCAGGAAAGAAGAAATCCTTCAATCATTAACGGAAGCCGAAGAAAAAGAATTGCCAATGGATCAGGCACGAGGGTGCAGGATATCAATAAGTTGATAAAGCAGTTCTCAGAAGCGCAAAAAATGATGAAGCAGTTGTCAGGACAGATGACCAAAGCTAAAAAAGGTGGCAAAAGCAAGGTTAAATTCCCGTTTATCTAGTAGTTTTGATTAGATCAAGCACTACGCTGAAAGATAAATTTATATATGAAAGCATTTTAAATAAGTAATCAGGGAAGAAAATTTTAAAGGAGGTGACAACATGGCAACTAAAATCAGATTAAAAAGAATGGGTTCTAAAAAGAAGCCTTTTTACCGTGTGGTTGTAGCAGATTCTCGTGCACCAAGAGATGGCAGATTTATCGAGGAGATCGGATTCTACAATCCAAACGTAGAGCCGGCAGCTGTTGAAATAAATGCAGAAAGAGCTGAGAAGTGGTTACAAGAAGGTGCGAAGCCTTCTGATACAGTAAAATCTCTTTTCAAGGGCAAAGGCATCTCAAAATAAGAAAACCAATAAAGTAGACGGAGGTGTGCTAATTGAGAGAGTTAGTAGAATTTATAGCAAAATCTCTTGTAGATAATCCTGAACAGGTTTCAGTCAACGAAGTTGAAGGCGACCGTTCTATTGTTCTCGAACTCAGAGTGGCCCCTGACGATATGGGTAAAGTAATCGGTAAACAGGGAAGAATTGCCAAAGCCATCCGTACGGTAACTAAGGCAGTAGCAACAAGAGAAGGCAAAAAAGTAATTGTAGAGATTATACAGTAAAAAAGGGGCTCTCAAAGCCCTTTTTCTATCTTTTAAAAGAGGTGAAAAAGACATGGAATTTATCACAATACAGAGAAAACTAGTCGTAAAACAAATCGTAACAGAAGACTTTAAAAAGCAAGCCATGGCTGAACTTCAGAATGCTCTTAAGCAGGCTGAAGTAGAAATGGATGACTTTGAAAAAAAATACAGAAAAATGATCACAGAATTTACGATAAAAAATCTTCCTCAGGCGGACGAATTAAAGGCACAGTTTGAGTCAGAAAAACAACGTAAGGCTGCTTTAAAACATCAGCTTTCCGAGCAGTTTACAGCGGCTTCAAAGCTGGAACTTAACACCGAGATTGTCCAGAGTGTTATTGAAGGACCCTATGATCTTAAATTGGGCGATAACTTTGATAAGATTAACAGACAGGAAATCATTATTAAAGATGGTTTGGTTGTAGAAATAAGGTAGGTGTTTTGTATGATCCGAGTGGGTAAAATTACAACCACGCATGGACACAAAGGAGCGTTAAAAGTTTTTTCGCTGACTGATGATCCCGGGCGATTTGAAGAACTTGAACAAGTTTATGTGGCTAATGGTGATCGAAAAGAAGTAATTACGATTACTTCAATAAAATATCAGAAAAACAATCTGATTATGGAATTTAAAGAGATTAAAGATATGGACCAGGCAGAAACATATAAAGGGAAGTATCTCTTTATTGATAAGTCTCAATTAAAAAAACTGCCACAGGACCGCTTTTACATCTTTGATTTGGTCGGCCTTTCTGTGTATGAAAATGATGTCTTTTTAGGCGAACTATCTGAAGTGATTCAGACAGGGAGCAATGATGTCTATGTGGTCAGCCGCGGAGACGGACAAAAAGATCTTTTAATTCCTGCCTTGAAGAAAGTTGTAAAACATGTCGATCTTGATCAGAAGAAGATGGATGTGCAACTATTAGAAGGTACATTGGATAATGAATAGCCCGTTATTGCACTTTCAGGTTTTCACATTATTTCCCGGAATGTTTAACGGACCAGTTAGTGAGAGTATTCTAAAAAAGGCTCTTGAAAAAAATATTATTTCTATAGAAGTCATTAATTTCAGAGACTATGCTGAGTCAAAGCATCAAACAGTAGATGATACTCCTTTTGGGGGAGGCCAAGGAATGCTGTTAATGCCCGGTCCTGTGGTTTCTGCTATAGAAAATCATACGGACATTACTAATCCTAACGAAGAAGTTATTTTAGTATCTCCGCAGGGAAAACCTTTTGTTCAGGCAGACGCCATAGCACTGGCTAAAAAAAAGAAGCTCTCATTCGTTTGTGGTCATTACGAAGGTTTTGATGAACGAATTCGCGATTATGTGACAGCAGAGTATTCAATTGGTGATTATGTTCTGACCGGAGGCGAGTTACCTGCTATGGTGATGATTGATTGCATTGCAAGGCTTATTCCCGGTGTAATTAAGGAAGAAGACTCTTATATTGAAGATTCTTTTTATGATGGACTCCTTGAATATCCGCACTATACTAAACCAAGAGAATATAGAGGCAAACAGGTTCCGGAAGTCTTGTTGTCGGGCCATCATGAAAACATCAGAAAATGGCGCTTAAAGGAATCATTACGCAGGACGTTTCTAAGGAGACCGGATCTTTTAGAAAATAAAATCCTTTCAGAAGAAGAAAGGCGTTTACTGGAGGAAATTCGGAATGAAGAATCTTAGTATCGCTCTGGTTCATTATCCTGTTTACAATAAGAAGCGTGAGCTTATTGCCACATCGGTAACAAATCTTGATATCCACGATATCGCCCGTTGCGCAAAAACCTATGGCGTTAAGAAATATTTTATAGTTCATCCGGCAAAGGTACAGCAGGAATTTATAAATGAGATGACTAATTTTTGGAGTCGGGACTATGGACGAACGTATAATGCTGATCGCAGCAAAGCGTTAGAGACAGTAGAAGTGGTTAGTGATCTTGATGAAATTAAACAATATTACGATGACCCTGTTTTTGTGGTAACGAGTGCCAAACAGTCCGAGCGGGGAATTGGTATACATAACCTGGCACAGACAGCAGCAAAGGATTCAGAAAGGGATTATGTGATCCTTTTTGGAACAGGATGGGGGCTGGCTGATCAGGTTATTGATCAGGCAACCTATGTGCTGAACCCGTTGATTGGAACAGGTGAATACAATCATTTATCTGTTCGGAGCGCTGTGGCCATTATTTTAGACAGATTGCATGAAAACTATTGAAATTGATAAAAAAAAATGGTAATATACCAGGTGTTGTATTTACGATTACGGGTGTTCCGCTTTCCCTGGAATAGGGGTTATGAGCATCTTATGAGGAAGGAGGTAATCAGATGAACGATATTATCAGATCGATTGAAAGCGAACAAATGAAAAAAGACATTCCTGACTTTAAGCCGGGTGACACAGTGCGTCTGGACGTTAAAGTAGTCGAGGGTGCAAGAGAGCGTATCCAGGCCTTTGAAGGTGTTGTTATTAAAAGAAGAGGTGCAGGAATCAATGATATTTTCACAGTACGTCGTGTTGCTTATGGTGTGGCTGTAGAACGTATTTTTCCGGTGCATTCTCCAAGACTTGAAAAGATTACTGTTCTTCGTCGTGGTAAAGTAAGAAGAGCAAGACTAAATTATTTAAAAGACAGAATAGGTAAATCTGCAAGAATTAAAGATTTAAAAAGATAAGAAATATAAAAGGAAAAAAGCTGCCGTGTTAGCACACGGCAGCTTTTTTTAGGAAAGTATATTTGTTTGTATTGATAATAACACAGATAAGCTGTACTACATTTCTTTACTAATAAAGATGTCTGTTGTATAATAATTTTGTGTTAAAAGGAGGAAGGTATGAGAAAGACTTCTTTAATTCTTCTTTTTTTTGTATTATTTAATATTACTGTTTTTAAGGTGTATTGGATTCCATCCGGTTCGATGGAGCCTGCATTGCTAGAGGATGATTATGTGTATGTCTATCAGCTGCCGTATTTGATTGGTTTTGGGGAGCCTGAATATGAGGAGCTGCTTGTCTTTGCCTACCCGGATGATCCTAATGTATTTCTGATCAAAAGGCTGATTGGAAAACCGGGTGACCGGATTGCATTACAAGACAATCATTTACTAAGAAATGATCATATAGCAGATGAATATTATCTGGATGAAATGATGGAGTTCCCCGACTACAAGGAAATAATTGTGCCGGATGATTCCTATTTTTTTTTAGGAGACAGACGTGATCAGAGTATAGATAGCCGTAACTTCGGATTTGTAGAAAAATCATTAATCCGGGGGAAGGCCATATATATAATCTGGCCTTTAGAAAGAGCAGGTGAAGTGCAATGAGTATACAATGGTTTCCCGGGCATATGGCGAAAACCAGAAAGCTGATACAGGAAAATATAAAGAATATAGATGTTATCGTAGAAATTCTTGATGCCCGCATTCCGTTAAGCAGTAAAAATCCCCTGATCGACAGCATGATCAAAGGGACTCCAAGACTCGTTATTTTAAACAAGGCTGATCTGGCCGATGAAAAAAGAACGAATGATTGGATTGAATATTTTAACAGCCATGAGGATACAAAAGCGATTCAGATCAACTCGCTAACGGATGCAAAGCATATTAAAAAATTGATTAAAGATAATATAGAGATTTTAACAAAAGACAAAAGAGCCAAAAAGTTAAGCAGAGGGATTAAATCATTTGCTGTCAGAGTTATGATTGTCGGAATCCCGAATGTTGGAAAAAGCACCTTTATCAATTCACTGATTGGTAAACAATCGGCTAAAGTGGGGAACAAACCTGGTGTAACACGAGGTAAACAGTGGATTAAACTTGATAAAGAGATTGAAATTATGGATACTCCCGGAATCTTGTGGCCTAAGTTTGATGATCCGGAAGCGGGCATTAAACTGGCTCTTACAGGGGCTATTAAAGATGATCTTTTTGATTTTGAAAATGTTGCGCTTAAACTGATTTCCTATTTGCAAACGCATTACCCTATGGCTTTACAGGATCGATACAAGCTTGATGATGAGACGTTAACTATGGATTCTGGACAGCTATTATCGATTATTGCAACTAAAAGAGGCTGCCTGCTAAGCGGAGGGCGAACCGATACTAAAAAAGTGTCATCAATTGTCATAAATGAATTTCGCAAAGGCATGATTGCCAGAATAACCCTGGAAACTCCTCAAGAAATGGAAAGGCACTCGGAAAATGAATAAGGACGACATTGGAACTATTGAAGAAGAGAGAATAAGGCAGTTATATGCTTACGAGAGAGAGTGTACTGAAAATGGCTACTCATTGGTAGCCGGAACGGACGAAGCCGGCAGAGGGCCGATAGCAGGCCCGGTAGTGGCGGCGGCCGTTATTCTAAAACCAGAAACTTTTATTGAAGGTCTTAATGATTCAAAAAAAATTTCTGAGAAAAAAAGGGAACGGATCTATGCTGAAATCATTGAAAAATGCATAGCGTACGCTATCACTGCTATTTCCAGTGAAACCATCGATGAGATCAACATTCTTCAAAGTGCCTGTTTGGCCATGCAGCAGTCAGTAGAACAATTACAACCTCAAGCCGATTTTGTTCTGGTTGATGGCTTACATAATAAGCGTATTGTATTGCCGCAGCTGGCTCTGACTAAAGGGGATTCTAAAAGCGCCTCCATTGCAGCTGCTTCTGTTCTTGCAAAAGTATATCGTGACCGTCTTATGTATGAGTATGATAGACAACATCCCGAATATGGATTTGCTTCACATAAAGGATATCCTACAAAAAAGCACATAGAAGCTGTAAAACAACACGGTATTTTAAAAATACACAGAAAAACCTTTACACCGATATCTAATATGATATAAAATTGATATAATTTTTTATATACTAACTATTCTGAAAATTTAAAAAATTAAAAATATTGATAAGTTAATAAGGAAGGACGAATTTTCATGTTATCAATGTATGCGGTAATAGCCGTGCTTTTTATTGGTTCTATAGTGTTTACATCCATAGCCATTATACTGTCAAGGGTTTTCCAGCCACGAAAACAATCCCCACAGAAAAAGGAAACATATGAATGTGGCTTTAAAACAATTGATACAGCGTGGTTTAACTATCGATCCAGCTATTTTATTTATGCGATCGTTTTTTTAATCTTTGAAGTTGAGGTTGTATTTCTATATCCATGGGCGGTGATGTTCCAGGAATTAGGTTTGATAGCTATTATTGAGATGGTTATATTCTTTACCATATTAATTGTTGCATTTATTTTTGCCTGGAAGGAAGGTGCATTCAAATGGAATTAAATCAAAATGTTGAGTCTGATGAATCTCAGCAAAAAGATCTTGAAAAACAGGGTGTATTTTTTGGAACTGCAGAAAAATTGTTTAATTGGGGCAGGAGCTGGTCTCTTTGGCCTTTCCAATTTGGCTTGGCCTGTTGTGCTATAGAAATGATTTGCGCAACACAGGCAAGGTTTGATATTTCTCGCTATGGTTACGAAGTTTTCAGAAGCTCTCCAAGACAGTCAGATGTTATGATTATTGCCGGAACGGTGACTCATAAAATGACACCTGTTATTGAAAGATTGTATAATCAGATGCCTGAACCTAAATGGGTGATTGCTTTGGGAAGTTGTGCAGTCGAAGGCGGACCTTTTTACGATTCATATGCAGTTCTTAATGGTATCGATAAAGTATTGCCTGTTGATATTTACATTCCCGGTTGTCCACCAAGACCTGAGGCATTAACAGATGGTATGCTTAAATTAAAGGAAAAGGTTCAGAATTCAAAAAAATACCAGGAGGCTATCTCAGATAATGCATGATTATATGGATTTTTTACAAAAACAATATGAGTCGAAAATAAGTATTGATAACTATTCAGATAATTATCTGGAAGTTATGATAGATAAGGATATTTTCATGTCTGTTT
>SKKY01000150.1 GCA_007123515.1 Clostridia bacterium | reverse complement strand
TTTAGTCGCATAAGCACAAAAAAGCTGTGGGATATTTAACCATATCCCACAGCTTTTTATTATTTTTTATCTGTTTATTGCGCTTGTTTATTAATGCGTCTGGCCTGAATTCGTCTATATGCAAATACAATAACTAATATCACGATAAAGATAGCCAGCGGATTGTCAAAGACTGAAACAATTCCCAAAGTCGCAAGTGTAACAAGCACCCCTGCAGTAACCATCCCTGCACTTAATGCTATAAAGGCATCCCTTTTCTTCATATCAAAAAGAAGTGCCAGCACTGATCCAGTATAGATGCCCGAACCGGGAATAGGGATAGAAACAAAAATATAAAGTCCTATTAAACCATACTTTTTTACCAACGCGCTTTTTTTCTGTGTATTTCTCATAATAAAGTTATACATCCTGTTAAAAATATCAATTTTGATAAACAGGGCAAGTATTTTCTCGAGCAAAAAAAGTAATGGGATAATCGGCAAAAAATTACCGATTATTGATAATATAAACGTTGTCTGCCAAGGAACATGATTTAATATTCCATAAGGAATGGATAAGCGTAGTTCAAAAAAAGGCAACATGGAAAAAAACAGAACCAACCATTCATGTCCTAACTGAAATTTATCTATCATTTTGTTCTCCTTCCAGCCAGTACAGATAATTTGCTATATGTTGTGCAAGATTATTTACAGCCAATGTATCAACACCAAAGTACGTATCAGTAAAAGATGCCGTTCCCTGCTCCCAATTTTCAGAAATCAGCGTAATCGCCGGAGTATTCCGCCTGGCGAAATAAATATGATCTCCTTTGTAGGTTTCATCATATTCTTCGATATCAATCGCCTCCCAGGCAAGAGCTTCTTTGATAAAAAAATCTGGTGCATTATTTTCTTTACAAACCAAATAATGCTGACTCCCCAGTGAACCTATGGTATCAACGTTAATAGCAAGTAAAATATTATCTAATTCCGATTGACTCAGCTGATCTACAAAAGCCTTTGAGCCCATAAGACCAGTTTCATGTCCTGACCAGAAGGCTATAATAATTTGATAATCCAGCTGTTCCTTATGTTCACTTAAGACCCTGGCTACTTCAAGGACTGCTGAAACGCCTGATGCATTACGGTTAGCTCCACTAAAAATCCTTGGTACCTGGGAATTTGTCTGTCCTAAATGATCATAGTATGCTGAAAGGATAACAAACTGAGTCGCTTCTTCATTACCAAGATATCCTATAACATTATCCGCATAAGAAAACTCAAAACCTTCTTTTGGATACAAATAATACCTTCTGTTGTTTTCCAAGAGAGCCGTCTGCGGCACAGAAAACCTCTGGAAATAATTATCACCGAAAAAAGTTTTATACCCAAACCTTTTTAATTCTCCGGCTAAATATAAGGCGGCCTCCGCCTCGCCTGACGTACCGGCTTTTCTGCCTTCATATTTATCGGAAGATAATTCTTCAATGTAATACTCTATCTGATCCCGGTTAACCGACAGTCGGTGATCGTACTCTTGATATCGTTTTCGGTACAATTCTTTTTGAGGGTCGGCTTCATCAGACAAACGGTTTTGATTGTTGATAAAAAGTACAACGGCTCCGGCTATGATAATCAATACCAACAATATCGCTGCAAAAACGATAATTAACTTTTTATGTTCCCTGATAAGATCCATGTAATTACTTTATCCCCTTTTTCTGAACCCTTATACTTTCTTCTGTTTCCAATTTATAAACATCAAAGTTTTCAATGATTCTATCTGAAATTCGCAGGCCATAGTATTCTTGAATTTTATCCATACCGTAATTACTGTTGATAATCATTGCTTTGTTCAGGTTCGATCTTTCCTCCAAAATGATACGGATCTGGTTTGAGGCAAATTCTGATATCTTCTCAGCTCCGAGATCATCAATAACCAGCAAGTCGGCATTCTTAAGTACTTCAAGCTCTTGTTTTTTTGATTTGTCTTCAAATTTATATTCAATAATAATATCGATCAAATCATCCGTTCTTTTATAGATCACTGTATGATTATAGGCAAGCAACTGATTGGCAATTGCCAGTGACAGGTGTGTTTTTCCCGTTCCCACATCACCAACGAGGTAAATATTTTTTTGCTTCCTGTTGTTGTGCACATTATCTACAAAGACCAGTGCCTTCTGAACCTTATCCTGAACATATGATGAATCTTTATAATAGCTAAGATCAAAATTGTCAAAAGTCTTCGTTCTCATTTCACCGGTTAATCCACTTTTTTCTATAATGGAGTTGTTTTTACGGGCTGAGATACAATCACAAACAACACCCGGCTCAAGATACCCTCTATCACTGCATTTTTTACAATCCCAATCAGGTTCAAATGATTCTGCACTTAGGCCATAACGGGTAAAAAGATTTTCTTTTTCAGCAAGTAATTGATACACTTTTTCTTCAAGATCTTTGAGGTATTCTGAATTGTGTTTGGAAAAAGCTCCATGGATTCTTGCCAAAGACAATTTCTGGATATCTTCTTCAATTTTTTTGATATCCGGATACGTATCATATAGTTCCGCTATTTTTTTTTCATTTTCTTCTGTTTTTTTTCGCCGTAAATTATCTCTATCCATAGTTTCCCCTATTCAATAAATCTGTCTAAGTTACGAGGTGTATTTTTAGGATCTTTTTTCTTGGTAACGCGCTCGTAAGATGATTTTTGTTTTTTTTCTTTTTCAA
>SKKY01000107.1 GCA_007123515.1 Clostridia bacterium | reverse complement strand
TGTTCTGCTTTTGCTCAGTCTGATAATAATTTATACAAGGATTAACTCAAGACAAAACTATATGAGACCAAAAAATTTATTATTTAAACTTCCTTTTTCTATTTATCTTGGATGGGTCATGGTCGCTGTTATTGCTAATGTGTCTATTTATCTTGTATCAATCAACTGGAATCGTTTTGGTTTATCGGAGGTCTTTTGGACAAATGCTGTAATTATTGTCGCACTGCTTATATTTATAGTTTTTCTATTAAGAGAAAAAGATCTGTTTGTGATGGGAGTCTTTATCTGGGCCGCTTTTGGAATTTTGTATAGCCATCTTGATGCTTATAATGCACAGTATACGACAATCATTATTACTACTTCTTTTGCATTGGGCTCAGCCATTACCGCCTCGTTTTTTTTACCTAAAAAAACATATTAAAAAAAGCTCTTCTGATTTATAAGTCAGAAGAGCTTTTTTCATATTGGTTAAATAAACTTAGGATATAACAGTACGGGTAACTTAGAATATCTGGCGATATCAACAGCTGTGCTTCCTATCAGCAATTCTTTAATCGCACCAGCTCCGCCTTTAGAAATCATAATCATAGTTGCACCTTCTTCTTCAGCAACGTCCATAATTTTTTCTGAAGGAGTTCCCTGTTTTAAGCGTACTTCAACTTGTTTTCCTGCGGCAACCAGACTGTTTTTTAATTCCTCAAGCTTTTCCTGAATTTCTTTTGTACGAGTGTCTAAATCCTGCATATCGTCTCCGCGCGAAACCACCTTCACCAGAACTATATCTTTTATATGTTCTGCATTTTTAGCAAAATCAAGGACTTTTAGCGAAGGTACAGAGAAATCGACAGGTATAAGCACTTTTTTAAATTTATCATGACTGACAAGCTCGAACTGATCTCTTTCTACATCACTAAATTTTTCAATCAGAAGAGGTATTTCACTTTTTCTGGCTAATTCAAAGGATGTACTTCCTAAAAGAATGGTTTTTATGACACCCTTTCCATGAGAACCAACAACGATAAGGTTAGCTTGTTCCTGTACAGCTATGTTTAATAATTCTTTTCCGGTAAAACCAAAGCTTACCACTTCTTTTACACTTACACCATGCTGTTTAATTGCATCGCCCATCTCTTTAAGTCTTTCCATGGTGAGATCTCTTTTCTCACTATATGATTCTTTAATAAAAGGAACGTTTTCATCTGCAGGATGAACATTTATGACACTTGCTAGGACAACCTCCTGCAGGCCGGTTTTAAGAAGTTCCGGAATGGATTCAACAAGTTTTTTTGATGGTTCGGAAAAATCAACACATATTAATGCTTTAGTAAAGTTCATATCTAGTATCCCTCCATTTAGTTTTCTTTTCCTAATTTTTACCCTTAAATAGTAAATTCTAATCTATTTTATTTTTTTGCTGCTATAAAAACGCGATTTTTTTTCTTTATTTTCTTTTTTTCTGTCTAATGACCTGTCAAATAATATAAATCCATAGCCACTTCCAAAAGCAGCCGCATAAATAGCAAAATAGATCAGAGCCGACATGTTTAACCATAAGAAAAAAACAATTGCAAAGGAAACATAAGCAGGCAATAAACCAAACAATACATGGATGTTATTTTTAGCTGTATAAATTCCTAAATATACAAACAGAACCGGGTAAATTATAAGTAGGGAAATAACAAAAAAACTTTTTCCGGCTTCTAAAGAAAATAAAGCAGAAAAAGAAATGGCAGCCATAATAAAAATAATAAGTGCGGGCGTTATAATATGCAAATACTGTTTAGTTTTACGATTTAACTTCTTCATCAGAGTTTATGATTCTCCTTTATTTATGCCAAAAAGGCAGCATACTTAATTTTAGATTTTGATCCGCCAAACACGATATCTGGCCTGTGTGTGCTAACAAATACTGAATCGGTATTCCTTATTTTAACCACCACTCTCTTCTTAGCAATGGTTCGTGCCATCGTAAGAACCTCTTCTGTTACCTGGTCATACGAAGCATAACTTCGCAAGTGCGTAATACCCGCCGACTCATACAAAGGGTCATTAAACATTGGATCGAAATAAATGCTGTCATAGCAAATCTCTTCGTCAAGACATTTTTTCAGATATCCCTGATAATCCGTATGAATGGCCCGGATCCTGCTGAAAGCCTCTTTAAGACTTGTTGACCCCTGATCATAAAACGTCATACCGTATGAACTGATAAGAAATATCAGTTCATTTTTTTCAAGTGCTGTTACCTGACCATTTTTAAGAAAGTAGGCCATTACGATTGCATCATTAGCCAATCCCATTGTACAGTCTAACACATGATCTGACTCAGTTACACCCAGGGCTTTTATCATCAGATCATCTTTCTTTTTATCGATATTTTTCGTTCTGATTAAACCAGTTCCGGGATGAAAAAAAAATTCTTCTCCGTCTTTGTTGATCATTGACAGTTTGTGATTTTTTACGATAAAAAAATAATCGCATTGATACTGATTGATAAATGATGGCACGGACAGATTCTCCCTTTTAATGAAAGGAAGATTGTGTGTTTGTGAAATTTTCTTAGCCAGTACAATATCAGAGTTGTAATTTTTAAGACTTGTGGTAATAACACTATTCATAATAAGTTCCTCTTTGAAAAAACTTATATAGTTCATGTACCGATATTTTTTTTATCACCGGTCTGCCATGAGGGCAGGTATAAGGATTTTCAGCCTTATCC
>SKKY01000114.1 GCA_007123515.1 Clostridia bacterium | reverse complement strand
TACCATTGGTTTAATTACTTATATACGTACAGATTCAACAAGAATTTCAGATGACGCGGCTAATGAGACTGCCTCTTTTATCGAAGAGCAATACGGAAAAGAGTATTTGCCGGCTAAAAAAAGAGATTATAAAAATAAAAGCAAATCGCAGGATTCTCATGAAGCAATTCGTCCTGGCTCTGTAAATATTACTCCTGATTCCATTAAAGCGTATCTGACCAGAGATCAATATAAACTATATAAGTTAATCTGGCAGAGACTGGTTGCAAGTCAAATGGCTTCAAGCATTATAGAAAATATAAAAGCAACGATAATTGGCGGAAAGTTTTTATTTACGGCTCAAAGTTCTAAAACAATCTTCGATGGTCATACAGTCGTTTATGATAATAAAGAAAAAGAAAAACAATCTATGATAAGCAATCTCTTCGAAGGGGATGTTTTGCAATTAAAAAAAGCAAACAAAAATCAGCATTTCACTCAGCCGCCAGCAAGATTTAATGAGGCTTCCCTTGTAAAGACGTTAGAAGAAATGGGTATTGGAAGGCCTAGTACCTATGCACCGATTATTATGACTATTTTAGCCAGAGGCTATGTGGTTAAGGAAGACAAAAGATTTTATCCTACAGAAATGGGCATCATTGTTAATGAGCTCCTTACAGAATATTTTTCAAAAATTATTGATTATGAGTTTACGGCTCATCTAGAGGAAAGGCTTGATTCGGTAGAGGAAGGGGATCTTTATTGGAAGCAGGTACTTAGAGATTTCTATGATGCTTTTGTTGCTGATCTTGAAAAAGCCGAAACAGAGATTGGCAAAATAGAGATCAAAGACGAAGAATCTGATGTGGATTGTGAAAAATGCGGACGCAAAATGGTCATTAAACTTGGAAGATATGGGAAATTTTTGGCTTGTCCGGGTTTTCCTGAGTGCCGAAACATTAAACCGCTACTTGAGGAAACCGGTGTGGAATGCCCGACTTGTGATGACGGGAAAATCGTTGTCCGCAGAAGTAAAAAAGGGCGGAAATTTTTTGGCTGCAGTAACTTTCCTGATTGTGATTTTGTTAGCTGGGAAGAGCCTACTGCGAAAAAGTGTCCAGACTGTGAATCCTATATGACAATCAGTAAAACCAAGGGGCAGAAAAAACTTAAATGCTCTGAGAAAACTTGCGGAAAAGAAGTTATCGTAAAAGAAGAGGATGATCATGAATCAGATGAATGATTATATCACCGTAATCGGTGCAGGAATAGCCGGATCAGAAGCTGCCTGGCAGATTGCTGAAAAGGGAATTAAAGTAAAATTATTTGAAATGAAACCGATTCGCAAGCAAGCGGCTCATAAAAGTGAAAATTTTGCGGAGCTTGTTTGTTCTAACTCTCTTAGGGGTGCAGGACTTGAAAATGCTCCGGGGCTTTTAAAAGAAGAACTAAGGCTCCTAGAGTCGGTATTTATGGCTGCAGCAGATAGACATTCTGTCCCTGCCGGCGGGGCCCTTGCAGTAGACAGGGAAGAGTTTTCTAAAGACATAACTGAAACCATTAAAAATCATCCATTAATAGAGGTTTGTTATCAGGAAGTTGAATTGATTAACAAAGATCAGATTACAATTATTGCAACCGGACCCTTAACGGATGGGAAAATGATGGAAGAAATCCGAAAATTTGCCGGAGATGATCAGTTTTATTTTTATGATGCGGCTGCTCCGATTGTCAGCGCTGATAGTGTTGACTATAGTAAAGCGTACTGGGCATCAAGATATGGTAAAGGTACGCCTGATTATTTAAATTGTCCGATGAACAGAGAGGAATATGATCATTTTTACCGGGAGTTAATACATGCTGATACTGTTCCGGTTAATGAGATTGATAAAGAAGTTTTTTTTGAAGGATGTATGCCGGTAGAAGTAATGGCTAAAAGAGGACTTAAAACTTTGCTTTTTGGACCGTTAAAGCCTGTGGGACTTGAACATCCGGAAACAGGAGAGTCCTATCATGCCGTTGTTCAGCTTAGAAAAGAAAACAGAGAAGGCACCCTTTTAAACTTAGTAGGCTTTCAGACTCATTTAAAATGGGGCGAACAAAAAAGAGTGTTTCAACTGATTCCCGGTCTCGAACAAGCGGAATTTATGAGATATGGTGTAATGCACAGAAATTCTTTTATTAATTCGCCAAAGGTACTAGCTGAAGATAGTTCGTTAAAAGAATATCCCAATTTGTTTTTTGCCGGACAGATTACGGGTGTTGAAGGGTATATAGAATCATGTGCCTCCGGTCTTTTGGCCGGAAGGTATGCCGCGGCAAAGTTTTTGGATAAAAAGGCGCTATCATTACCAGCAGAGACCGCCACAGCATCACTTTTGCGCTATATTACAACCAGTCCTTCTAAAAATTTCCAACCGATGAACATAAATTTTGGTCTGTTACCAAAACCTGAACAAAAGATAAAGAATAAGAAGGAACGGTATCTGAAAATTTCAGACAATGCACTAAAGGCATTGCGCGATTATGTAAAGGAGTTGTAATCGATGGTGTTACAAGAAGCGCTGGCTTTGTATATTCAGTATCTTAAAATACAGAAAAACTACTCTGAACATACGGTGAAAGCCTATGAGTCTGATATTAACAGATTTCTAACTTTTGCTGAACAGATCGGTGTGACCGATTATCAGGAGATTTCCCAGAGAACCGTAAGAAGCTTCTTGTTGTCTTTAAAAGATGAAAAATACAAAAGAAGGACCATTG
>SKKY01000003.1 GCA_007123515.1 Clostridia bacterium | reverse complement strand
GAAGTTACAGTAACATCGGCAGTCATAGCAGTCACAGAAGTTAGTATCAATCAGGAAAATCAGACGATCACAGAAGGAAGTACCGTACAATTGGCAGCTACCATAGAGCCTGCAAACGCAACAAATCAGGCAATAAGCTGGTCATCAAATGATACGGATGTAGTAACTGTAGATGGTAATGGATTGGTAACAGGCGTTGCTACGGGAATAGCGACCATTACTGTTACAACAGATGATGGTGGATTTACAGACACTGTAGAAGTTACAGTAACACTACCTGAATTTATTGAGATTTGGACAGCTCAGGACCTTAATAATGTCAGAAACTCTCCTGATTCAAATTATCAGCTGATGAATGATATAGACTTAGGACTTGCTCCTTGGAATACTGGAGAAGGCTGGGAACCCATCGATGGATTTACTGGAATTTTTGACGGAAATGGTAAAACGATCAGTAATCTTACCATTGATTCTTTTATAGGAGGAGTATCAGAAGAAGGTAAATCTATAGGTTTGTTCGGTAAGGATAATGATGGTGCACTTATAAAAGATTTAACTTTAGAAGATATTGACATTCAAAGTGGTTTTCGTTATACAGGAGGTTTGGTAGGTCGTGGAGATTTGATTATAAGTAATGTTCATGTAACAGGAACTATAAATTATAAAAACCAGAAGAGTTATATAGGGGTTAATGTTGGTGGAATAGCAGGGTTCAGCAGCGATGGAGAAATTTATAATTCATCATTTGAAGGAAATATTTTTCTTGATAATTTTTTTCTTGATGTCAACAATCAGGTATCAACTATCTTTGCAGGTGGTCTCGCCGGACAATGGTACAATGATATTCATAATTCATATGCAAATGTAATTATTGAAGGACAAGACTTTTCTATTTTTCCATTGTCAGCTTCAGCCAACACTACTATTGGAGGATTAGTAGGTTTCCTTGGAGGTTCGCTTGAGCGATCCTGGGCTAAAGGCAGTATTGACGGCTATTTTATAGTAGGTGGTTTGGTTGGCTCTTCAGGAGTGGATGCGACGATTTCAAAAAGCTATTTTGATGGAGCTATTATACAAAGGCAAACAGACGGTGCATCAACGGTGTCTTTCCAAAGACAATTTCAGGCAGCAGGTGGCCTTGTTGCTATTCATCGCGGAACCATTGTTCAGTCTTATGCCAGAGGTACTTTGACAGGTGAAAATCAAATTGGTGGACTTGTTGGCTATTTGACAGACTGGCAGACAGGACCTCGAATAATTATTAACAGCTATTCATTTATGAACGTGCATGGAAAACTAGTATATTATGATAACGATGAAATAAATCCAATTAACAGTCCCTTTCCTTATGTTGGAGGTCTGACCGGGTTTGCTCAAGGTGGAACGATTGTCAATTCTTATGCAGCCGGAAAAGTTGAGACAGAAAAGTCTGAAAATGATGATGCCGAAGGTATCTATGGAATGGGAACAGTTGCCATTACAGCATCATACTTTGACAGGAATGTCGCAAGTGGTTTAGCAATAGAAGTAGATGGCACAATCAGAGGCAAATTCACAACAGATATGAAAGCAGGAGAACCTAGTGATGAAATCTATACCAACTGGACTACAGACATTTGGAATTTCGGAACTTCTGAAGATTATCCAGTACTTGTATGGCAATCAGAATAAGATAAAGCGGAGAGCTTAGTCTCTCCGCCTTTTTTTATGCTTCAAGCCGGTAATTGTTTCGATGTTGTCATTAGAATTCTTTTAAGATACAATAAATCCAACAAATCAGCAATAAAAACAGTATTTTTGCTTTCTGGTGATTTATTTTTATCTGTGAGAGTGATAATGGCTGTCTATATAAATGTATGGAATGAACATAAACTTAAGATTGCCTCAATGGGTAGTTTTGTTGCCTGGCTATGGTTTTTCCCGCTTTTTGGTATTATTTTGCCGGTTATTCCGGGAATCGGTGAAAATACAACTATATTCAGTCTGTCTTTTTTTGCGGGTAAAATTATCGGGTTTTCATTGTTTCTTATGCTTAGAAATAATGAAGAATTATTGAAAAAATTGCTTTTTATTTCCTCTCCGCTAACAGTGATCACGACCTGGCTTGGAGCCTTATTGATCTGGGCGATTACTTCGGAACGATTGATTATGGGTCCTTACCTTTTCTTTTTTGCCCTGCCGTTGTTTCAGGGTCTGCTGGCCGCTTTGTATTTTGCCTTTTGGGGAACGACAATTTTTTATGTCTCCAGAGGTAACAGAGGGTACTATATGGCCTTAATGGTCGCTGTAGCTACTGTATTTTATATTTTTCTTCTTCTGTTATTCAGCCTCTCCCCGTTAGCCGCTTTGTTTATAGCCGGAGCGTTTCTCTTGATCCCCTCTGTTTTTTTAAAGATAACCTATTCATTTACAGAACAAGCGCAGGAAAAAGCTCCGCCTGTTTTAGGAAAAGATGAGCTGCAAACCATTAAAGACATGTATCTTGAACCGAGAAAATCATTTTGGTTGTCTTTTACAACGATTGTTCTCTGCTTCTATATCTTGTCCTGGTCGGCTCATGACCTCGTATTTTCCTCCATTAAGGATGCGGGTCTGGCCTTAGCCATTATCGGCCAGATCTTTTATGCACTGGTCATCTTTTTTTCGGTTATGATAATTGATGGAGAAAAGAAGATAGAAACCAATGCCTTACTGGGGCTTGTCATCATGGGCTGTACATTCTTGCTGTTTCCGGTGGCTTTTCGGTTTG
>SKKY01000048.1 GCA_007123515.1 Clostridia bacterium | reverse complement strand
TGATCGAAGAAATTAATGATTCGAGATCATAATCTTCCCGGGTTATATGATGGCCACCTCCAAAGTTAAACCACTTCATCTGTGGTAAGTAAGGTCCAAACTTTTCTTCGATATGAGGAAGTGTTCGGGCTAATACATCAGCATTTTGTTCGCATAGTGTATGAAAATGCAATCCGTCAATGCCGTTTAAAAGATCAGGCTTAAAATTACGAATCGTGATACCCATTCTGGAATTGGCACCACAGGGATTATATAGATCCACATCCACTTCAGAGTACTCGGGATTAATTCGTAATCCGCATTCTATTTTTTTATCAGGATGGTGGAGCACTTTTTCTTTATGTCGCATCCATTGACTAAAGGAATTAAATACCAGGTGATCACAATAGCTTATCAGCTCATCAAATTCGTGGTCGATAAAGGCAGGAGCATAGGCATGAACTTCTTTCCCCATATATTCATAACCAAGTCTTGCCTCATGAAGAGAGCTAGCGGTGACACCTTTTAAATATTCACCAACAATCGGAAGCATAGATGACATGGAAAAACCTTTTAAAGCCAGTAAAATGGAACAACCGGTTCTTTTTTGAACGGAATCAAGAAGTTCCAGATTCTTTCTTAACAGCCTTTCATCAACAATATAGCAGGGACTAGGTGTTTTAGTAAAATCAATGCTTTTCAATAGTCTGCTCCTAATCCAATAGAACCGGATCGAAATTTTCCTGCCAGGGGAGTCCGTGCTCGTTTAAGGCTTCCATAAACGGATCTGGATCAAATTCTTCTACATTGTATACTCCGGGCTTCATCCAGATGCCTTTTAACATAAGCATGGCACCAATCATAGCCGGTACACCTGTAGTATAGGAAATAGCCTGGGAACCGACTTCCTGATAGGCTTCTTGATGATCACAGATATTATATACGTAGTAGTTTCTTGGTTTCCCGTCTTTAATACCTTGAACAATACATCCGATGTTGGTTTTTCCTTTGGTTCTTGGTCCTAAAGATGCAGGATCAGGAAGAACCGCTTTTAAAAACTGCAGCGGAACAATCTCTTTACCCTCAAACATAATCGGATCGATGGATGTCATCCCTACATTTTCAAGTACCCGCAGGTGCGTTAAATATTTTTCAGAAAAAGTCATCCAAAAGCGAATTTTTTGTACGCCTTTAATGTTAACAGCCAGTGATTCTAGTTCTTCATGATATAAAAGGTAAATGTCTTTTTGACCTACCTGATCAAAGTTGTATTCTTTTTTGACTGATAGTGGAGGCGTTTCAACAAACTTACCGTTTTCATAGTATCTACCGTTAGCGGTGATTTCTCTGATATTGATCTCCGGGTTAAAGTTAGTAGCAAACGGATATCCGTGATCTCCTCCATTGGCATCTAAAATATCGATGGTATGAATTTCATCGAAGTAATGTTTCTGAGCATAGGCGCAAAAAACTCCGGTAACGCCCGGGTCAAAACCGCTGCCTAAAAGAGCCATAATACCGGCTTTTTCAAAGCGTTCTTTGTAATCCCACTGCCATTTATATTCAAATTTTGCCGTATCCGGGTGCTCATAATTTGCAGTATCAAGGTAGTGAACCTTAGTAGCAAGACAGGCATCCATAATTGACAGATCCTGATACGGTAACGCTACATTAATTACAATATCCGGCTTGAATTCATTAATCAGAGCAATAACCTCTACGGTATTGTCAGCGTCTACCTGAGCGGTATGAATCTTAACAGGACCGCCACCAAGTTTAGCTTTAAGTGCATCACACTTAGATTTTGTTCTGCTTGCGATCATGATCTCTTCAAATACATCGGGGTTCTGACAACATTTATGAACTACCACCTGTGCCACTCCTCCGGCACCAATAATAAGGGCTTTTGCCATTTTTCGACCTCCTTTTAAAATATCGAATTATTAGATTCGACTTATTATAGTAAATCCAATTCGGTTAGTCGATAGTTTTTTATCGGCTAACCACAATAATACCTAAATCTCCATTAACGGTAACATAATCACCATTTTTTATCAATTCAGTAGCCAAACTGACTCCGTTAACAGCAGGAATGCCCAGCTCTCTGGCGATAATAGATGAATGAACAAGCATGCCACCCCTTCTTTCTATAATGCCTCCGGCCAGTGAAATAATAAAGGTCATTTGTGGTTGTACAGCATCAAAAATTAAGATCTCTCCGGGAATAACCTTTGTAAAGTCGGATAAATCTGTCAGGATACGGGCCCGACCACTTGCTACTCCGGATGAAGAGGGTTGCCCCAGTAACTGTCTCGGTTTTAGAATTCTTTGTGAAGTTTCCTGAGTCTCAGGGATGGTCACTTTTTTTGGAATTATGCTTTTTTTAAGCAGAGCCTGATGAAGCGTTTTCCATTGATCAAGAGCGACAGCCGAATCGCTTTCTAACAGAGATAAGTGCCGGAGTTTGTCGGAAGCCTCTTTAACAAACTCCCAAAGTCGCTGTTCGATTTTAGCAAGCAAAATATTGTCATCATCCCGTAATTTCCAGCTTAACCGACCAATTTTCAGCCAATCTTTTGCTTCCTGATTGTTTTGTCCTGCCATCTGAAAGTAAGTGGTTTCCTGATTCTCTTCTGAAGATAAGAGTTTTTTATCTTCAATTTGATTCATTTTTGAAAGCGATAGCAGTACTGATAAAATCATTTCCGGGTGTTCTGAAAAACTAGTTTGCTCATAAAAAAGAAGAAAGTGGTCTTTGAGCAATGTTTCGAATGCGTCGGCAAAAAGCGCTCCGTCATGACTGGTCTTGCGGATGTTTTCTAAAAGCTGATTAAAATCAGAGAGATTGTTATTAAAAAAATCGGTTACAGCCTCATAAATTAAAGGAGTCTCTGTTATCATCAGCGCAAGTTCTTTCATTTTCTTGTTTCTTTCTTTGGCCAAAATCGGCTCGTTTTTTAGCAGATCAATAAAGGCAAAAGGATCATCCGGTTTGAGCAGATCATTATAATACTGGCCGAACTTACGGATTCCATGAGCAAAAGGAATAAAATCAGACCAATAGATACGTTTCCATTTTTCATAGCTTTCTCCGATAGAAAAGAATAAATCATTAAAAGAATGTTCAGTTGATCCATCCGGGAGTGACGGTAAATTTTCAATATCAGAAAGCATTTCCGGTAACAGTTGGTTTTCAATTTTATTTGTCAGTGCAATAAGCTTTTGGTTTGAAGGAGTCAGGCTCAGATACCATTGTCGATCGTTATCTTTATCTTTTTTTCCAAAAGTGATTGGTCTGACCTGCAGCAATGTAAAATTATGATTAAGCCCTGTCCATTCCACATCAATCGGATAGTTGAATATTTCTTCAAGTTGTATTATTTTTTTGTAAAGATCTAAGACAGTCTGCTTGTCAAAAAAGTCTTGTAGTGTTGATACAGTGGATGACAAAACAGCACCGTCGGCTTTATGAAGCACCAGGGTTTCGGGTGTTTTTATATTATCCACGAGATGGTCAAGAGTACCGGATATTGTTTCGATAACCATTTCGTTTTTATTTCCTGTAAGAGGATTTTTTGTGAAGGCCAGTCCGGATATCGCCTGGTGGTTCATTATCTGAACCAGAACAGCCATTGAGCTTTCCATGGGATCAAGGGACTTTTCTTTTCTGTAAAGCAAGGAGCGGTCATTCCACAAAGATGCCCAGACTAAGACTATTTTTTCAGTAAGATCTGAACGATGCACATTAATATAGGAATCATGAATGCCGGCAAAAGAATGTCCTTCGGCATCTTCTTCAGTGGCAGAAGATCGAACAGAAAACAATACATCCTCAGGATAGTTTTTGATTTGAGTCTCGATGGTTTCTTTTAGGTCATCCGGAAAAACGCTTTTTAAAAACGCTGATCTGATACGCAGGCCGCTGTCCCAAAGCTCTTCCCAGCGCATTTGTTCAAAGGGTTTTCTGTAAAGCTCCAGGTTAAGAATTTGTTCTAGGCGATTTTTTTTTATAAAGTCTTTATATGCGTTGCTAGTTAGACAAAAACCGTCCGGGACAGTATAGCCTGACTGTGAAGCCAGCGCTAAATTCCTGGTTTTTCCACCAACAACAGGGATCGGCTTATCATGGCATTCTTGTAATTTGATTAGAGAACTTACCGTGGAGACCATTCAAAGACCTCCTGAAAACGGCGCACATAATAAAGATGTTCAGCAGACACTTCAATAATTTTTGTTGTACTGGATTGGATAAATCTTTGCAGATAAGGGTGCTTATCTAAAAGAACGACAGAGGCCTTTTTTATCTGATCTTCATCAGAAAGAACTTTTGCCGTTCCTGTAATTGTCAGGCCGCTGATTTGATTAAGTCCTGTAGGAAGATCAGAACGGTTGTCGATTAAGACAGAGACAAGGTGATTTTTTTCGAGTAAGTTAAACTTTCTGGTTTGACTGGGCGTGGAGAAGTAGAGCTTTGTAAGAGAATCATTTACAGAAAAGCTAATCAGTGAAGTATAAGGCTGACCATCACCCTGAGTGGCTAACACTGCGAAATTCTGATCATCACAAAGTTTTTGTATTTCTTTGAGTGTTTCCTTCTCGGCGCACTGAGAATCGCAGGCGGTAACATTTACAAACATTGGTTCATCATATTTTTTTCTCATAGACAGTCCCTTTCTGTAGTGCAAATATATAAAGATTTGTACCCTTTTTTAAAGTTCGCTAAAAGATTGCTGATATAGTAAAATATAGATACTTTTGAAGGGGGCAGATTATGCACGTACTGGCTATTGAAAAAATCAGCAAATCTTATACAGAAAGGCCATTATTTGACCAAATTTCTCTTACGATTTCTGAAGGAGAAAAAATCGGGCTTATCGGAGTTAACGGAACCGGAAAATCTACGTTGCTCAACATTGCAGCCGGTATAGAAATTCCGGATAAGGGGAAAATTTTATCATCAGGGAGGATCAGGATTTCGCATCTGTCTCAAAATCCGGTCTTTAAGGAAAACCTGACGGTTATTGAACAAATCCTATCTGGAGAAACACCCATCATTCGCTTGCTAAGAGCATATGAGCAAGCGGTTTATGCTTCTAATGCAGATCCGTCTGATCGAATGCTAAAAGAGAAGATTATGGAGCTGGCTCAAAAAATGGAAGATGAAAAGGCCTGGAATATTGAAAACGAAGCCAAGGCGATTCTTCATAAACTGGGGATTGAAGACCTTCATGCTTATACAGATACGTTATCCGGAGGGCAACGCAAGAGAGTGGCGCTTGCAGAAGTGCTGATTAATGAATGCGATTTGCTGATTCTTGATGAACCTACGAATCATTTAGATCATGATGCCATTATCTGGCTTGAAAAATATATTAAAAACAGGAAGATATCCTTATTAATGGTTACTCATGATCGTTATTTCCTTGATCGTGTCTGTAACAGAATCGTTGAGCTTGATCAGTCAAAGTTATACAGTTATGATGCAAATTATTCTACGTATCTTGAACTAAAGGCTCAAAGGGAAGATGATGCTCTTGCATCAGAAAGAAAGAGAAAAAGCATATACCGAAGAGAGCTCGAATGGATAAAAAGGGGCGCTAAAGCCAGAACAACCAAACAAAAAGCAAGAATTGATCGGTTTGAAGAACTGCAACAAACCAAAGGACCCGAATCTTACGAAGGTATAGAAATAAAAGCGGCCTCAAGCAGGCTGGGCAGCAAAACCATTATTTTTAATGGGATCAGTAAAAGTTATCCTGATAAACCCCTTATTGATCAATTCAGCTATATTGTTATTCGTGATGACCGGATTGGTATTGTGGGCCCAAATGGGGCAGGGAAATCAACCTTGCTTTCTATGGTTGCCGGTCAAATTGAACCTGATCAGGGATATATCGCCTATGGGGAAACGGTCAGGATTGGCTACTTTGGCCAGGAATGTGATATACCGGATGAGCAGGTCAGGGTGATCAGCTATATTCGGGAGCAGGCGGAATATGTTCAAACTGCCGACGGTCTGATGAGCGCATCAAAAATGTTAGAACTGTTTTTGTTTCCTTCTTCTATGCATGGGATTCCGGTGGGGAAATTATCCGGAGGAGAAAAAAGAAGACTTTATTTACTCAGAATTTTGATGAGTGCTCCAAATATTTTATTGCTTGATGAACCAACGAATGACCTTGATATTCAGACGCTGACAATTTTAGAATCGTATCTTGAAGATTTTCCGGGCGCTGTGATGGTAGTATCCCATGACCGGTACTTTTTAGACCGGGTTACCGAGAAAATTTTTGCATTTGAAGCCGGGGCTAAGATTGATATTTTCGATGGAAATTATTCGGAGTACATGGATGCAAAAGAAAAAGAAATTTTACAAAAAGAGTCGGAGAGTCAAACGCACTCTAAAAAAGAGAAGGAAGATAAAAGTAATGAGCAACGGGGAAAGGCAGTTAAATTTACTTTTGCCGAGCAAAAAGAATATGAAACGATAGAGGATGAAGTTGAAAAAGCCGAAAGAATGCTCGAAGAACTAGACCATGAGATAGCAGAGTCTGCAGATGATTACCAGAGATTACAAAAAACACTTGAAAAAAGAGAGTCCGCTGAAAAAGAATACCATCAGTTAATGGAACGCTGGATGTATCTGCAGGAGATTGCAGAAGCCATGGCAAAAAAAAGTAAAAAATGAGGGAGATAACAATGAAAGAATTGCTTAGCCAAACGGGCATTGATATGTCATTAATGAATGCTTTGGAAAAACAAGAGATTGAAGTGCCTACAGAAGTTCAAAAGAAGGTCTTGCCGGCTTTTTTAGATAATAGAGATCTTGTGATTCAATCAGAGACGGGTTCCGGAAAAACACTGGCCTATTTACTGCCTCTGTACAAGAAAATCGATCCGTCAAAAAGAGAAATGCAGGCTTTGATTTTAGTGCCGACCCATGAATTGGCGATACAGGTCTTAAGGCAGATTGAAAAACTCTCAGAATTCTCGGAGATTAAAGCCACCTCGACATCAATAGTTGGTAATGTGAATATTAAAAGACAAGTTGATAAATTAAAAGATAAGCCTCATATTATCGTAGGTACACCGGGTAGAGTTATGGAACTGATCAGCAAAAAGAAAATATCGGCACACACGCTCTCTACAATTATTATTGATGAGGCCGATCGTCTGATTGATCATAATAATTTTTCCGTGATTCAGGATATTGTAAAAAGAACGCTAAGAGAGAGACAACTTTTGATGTTTTCAGCTTCAATCAGCAAAGAGGCACAAGAAAAAGCCAAAACGCTGATGAAAGATCCGCTTTTTCTTTCGCCTGAAAAAGGACTGCAAATTCCGGAGGGAATTGTTCATTACTATATTGTAACCGAACTTCGTGATAAGGTAGAGATGCTTAGAAAAGCCATCAGAAGTGTAAACCCTAATAAGGCGATTGTTTTTATTGGTGACCGGGAAGATGCTGAAGTCTGCGCGTCTAAATTGGCCCATCATAAAATTAAAGCAGAATCAATTCATGGGCAAAACGTTAAGTTAGACAGAAAAAAGATAATGGAAGACTTTAAATCAGGTAAAACAGAAGTATTAGTCGCTTCTGATCTGGCGGCAAGAGGTCTGGATATTGAAGATGTTACCCATATTTTCAACTTCCACATCCCGCAAAGTTCCAAAGACTACTTGCACAGATCCGGAAGAACCGGGCGTAAAAACAAAGTGGGAACCGTTATTTCGATTGTAACGGAACATGAAATAGAATTTATCAAACGATATGAAAAAGACCTGGGCATTACCATTGCCGGAAAAGTTCTTAAAAAAGGTTCACTTATGGATCTTTCAAAAAAATATTAAGAATATATTCATAAAGAGTTAATCATTTCCGTATAAGATGGTGACAACGCTGAATAGCCGAAGGCGAGAAGGGGAGAACTTTTTATGAATCATAACCTGGAAATGTATCAACAGAATATTGAACAATTTTTAGTGTTTAAAAAAAAGTTAAACCGATTTATGATGTATTATAAATTTGGGATGGATGAATTAGAAACTAAAATTAACATCTTAAACCAAGAATTTCAGTATGTTCATGATTACAATCCGATTGAGCATGTATCTTCAAGGTTAAAGACTCCGGAAAGCGTTTTAAAAAAAATTCGTCGTAAAGGATATAGCATTGACCTGGAAGTTATCAGAGAGAATATAAAAGACATTGCCGGGATAAGAATTAATTGTTCTTTTGTTTCGGATATTTATCGGATAGCCGCCATGCTCGCTCAGCAAAGTGATATGGAGGTTATTGAATATAAGGATTATATAGAAAATCCAAAACCAAATGGGTATCAGAGTTTGCATCTTTTAATTCAGATACCGGTCTTTATGTCTGACCGGACTGAAAAAGTATATGTAGAAGTGCAGCTAAGAACGATCGCTATGGATTTTTGGGCTAGTCTTGAGCATAAAATATATTATAAACACCATGAAGGGCTTATCGTTCCTCAGAAATTACAGGATGACCTCAAAGAAGCAGCCATGGCGATTACTCTTTTAGATCAGAAGATGGAGGAAATTCATAAAGAAATGGAACAGTTGAAAATAGAAAATTATCAATCAGAATTTGTACAGAAAAGAGAGAATAATGAGTTTTAGAGCGTATGTCATTGATGAAAAAATAGTAAAAGCCTTAGAATTATTAGGCTATAAAGAACCAACAAAGGTGCAAAAAGAGTTGATTCCGGTTCTTCTGTCCGGTAAGGATAGCATTGTTAAATCGAGAACAGGCAGTGGGAAAACCGCCGCTTTTGCCATTCCGCTTTGTGAACGGATAGATTGGGAAGAAAACCGACCTCAAGCCTTAGTGCTTACTCCGACTAGAGAGCTGGCCATTCAAGTTAAAGAAGAGATTTTTAATGTTGGTCGATTTAAAAGACTAAAGGTTGCCGCCCTATATGGTAAGTCATCATACCGCCATCAGGTTAAGGAAATCAAACAAAAAACCCATATAGTTACAGGAACTCCTGGAAGAGTGATTGATCACCTTGAAAATGAGACGCTTGATGTGTCAGCTGTTCGGTATCTGGTTATTGATGAAGCAGATGAAATGCTTGAAATGGGTTTTGTGGAGCAGATTGAAGAGATTCTTACATTTCTACCAGATGACAGGGTGACCGTGGTCCTTTCAGCGACTTTTCCTGCAGAGATAAGAGAGCTTTGTCATGCCTATCTAAAAGATCCGGTATCGATTGAAATACAGGAGGATATAAAGATTACGGAGAAAATTATCCAACGGTACTATCTGACTGACGAAGAAGAAAAAGAGGACTTGCTTGAAGAAGTTATCATCACAGAAAACCCGGATACCTGCATTATCTTTTGTGCAATGAAACGTACTGTGGATGAGGTGTATGAATTTTTAAAAGATCAGGAGTATAGTTGTGGAAGAATTCATGGAGGAATGGAGCAAGAAGACCGCCTGAGTGTCATGAAGCAATTTAAAGAAGGGCGGGTTCGCTATCTTGTAGCTACGGATGTGGCAGCCAGAGGCATTGATATAGAAGATGTAAGCCTGGTGGTTAATTTTGATATGCCCCGGGACAAAGAGGGTTACATTCACAGAATCGGAAGAACCGGCCGTGTTGAAAAAACCGGAAAAGCCATTAGTTTTGTAACGAAGAGTGATGCAAGAATGCTAAAGCAAATAGAGGCCTATATTGATACAACCCTTGAACCAATTAACAGAATACCCAAAGAGCAATTGGACGCATCCCGAAAAACAATGGAGGAGTCAATAAAAGACCAGCCGGTAAAGAAGAAGGATAAAAATATAAAACTAAATCAAGACATTATGAAAATTCATATTAATGCCGGTAAAAAAACAAAAATGCGGGCAGTTGATATAGTGGGAACACTGTGTAACATTGATGGAATGACCGCCGATGACATCGGCGTGATTAATATCCTTGATGTTTCAACGTTTGTTGAAATATTAAATGGAAAGGGCCCGATGGTTCTTTTGGCTTTGCAGAAAAAGCCGATCAAAGGAAGGATCAGGAAAGTAAAAGATGAAACTCTTGGAGGAGATCGATTATGAAAGCTTTTGTAGCAGGCATCTCTACGTATATGGAGAATGAAGATATGGAATTTCGCTACCGGATTTACAAAGAAAATGAATTGCTGGTTGAAAAGAAGGGGTTTAAGAAATATGAAAAACCCTTGGTAGTCAGCCATTTTGCTCTTTTGGGATTATTAAAAGAATTGAAAAAAATGCCACAGGAAGATATCGAAATCGTGATACATGATGCGGCGCTTTATGAGCAAATCCGCGGAACTTCAACCACGAAGAATAAGGAAGTCTTAAAAGTAGTGGAATTAGTGAAAAAAGAGCTGGATAAATTTCCGGTTAAGGTTTTAATTACTGATGTGACGGGTGATTTTGAAGCGAAAACAAAATGGGATCAGGAAGTATCATTTTAAAAAACAAAAAGAAGCCGGTTCTTTACAAAAGTAAAGAGCCGGCCATTTTTTTATTGCTTATACATTGCTTCAATATTGTTTTGAATTGTATCATTTTCAAGGAATTCATCAAAAGCAATCTCTTTATCAAAAATTCCTGTTGGAG
>SKKY01000148.1 GCA_007123515.1 Clostridia bacterium | reverse complement strand
GTTTTGTTTCGGGGCAGGAGCTTATGCAATTTTTTGCAGAATTTGGGAATTATGGACTGGCGGGTATGATTTTAGCCGTTGTATTGTTTTGTATGCTTGGATTTTTTGTGATGAGCATTGCAAAACAAACAGGAATCACGGAGTTCGATAAAATTATTATTGAAAAAGAAAAACCATGGCTTCGTGCTTTTTTTGGCACATTATTTATTATTTTTTTATTTGGAGTTATTGTTGTTATGATTGCCGGTGCCGGAGCACTCTTGCATCAGGTCTTTGGGGCACCACTATTTCTTGGTAATGCCATAATGGCTTTTTGTATTGCTTTTGTAGCACTACGTGGAGCAAAGGGTGTTCTTGATGCCTTTAGTATTACGGTTCCTCTTTTAATAATGGTTGCATTGATTACCGGAATAATGTCAATGCTTAATCTGGAAAGAGAATCCCTGTCGACTTTGGACGTTTCGGTGACAAACCCCTTACTTGGAAACTGGCTTTTTTCATCGATCGCCTTTGTATCTTACAATATGATTGCAGCTACTGCGATTCTTGTTCCGATTTCCTCTTTTGTACAAGAAGATAAAGAGATTCGCAAGGGCATTTTTCAGGGTTCGGTGCAATTATTGATTATTTTCATATGCATATTATTGCCATTAATTGCTCATCGGACTACTCTTATAGGCTCGGATCTTCCGATGCTTGTTCTTGCGGAAAACGTAAAACCGGTTCTTGGAAACGTTTATGCGGCATTGTTGTTTTTAGGAATGTTTGGCAGTGCATTGTCTTGTCTTTATGGAGTGACAGTCCGTATTAAAAAAAGAAAAAATATACCTGGAAATACATTGATACCCATGCTTGTAGCTGTGGCATTTATCGGAAGTTTTGCAGGCTTCAAAGAGCTTATCGCCATAATTTTCCCTGTTTGCGGGTATCTTGGTTTTTTTGCAATGATTGGCATTTCTCTCCATTATTTATCCTTGCGAAAGAAGACCTTATATTGAAATAAATAAAGAGATCTGTTCGTTTGATCTCTTTATTATTTTTTGTTTTTGAGATAAAATTATAGTTCAGAGTTTCAGAAATGAACTAAAGGAGAGAAAAGAATGATAAGAGACGATCTTGAAAAAAAAGAAAAATTAATTCTTTCACCATATGCCAGTTTTTCTACTCATTCTTCCGGCAGAGAATATGAAGAAGCTGAAGATGAGGTAAGAACTTGTTATATGAGAGACAGAGACAGAATCATTCATTCCAAAGCTTTTAGAAGACTAAAGCATAAAACACAGGTATATATTTCTCCTGATAGTGATCATTTCAGAACAAGACTAACTCATACGCTGGAAGTAGCACAGATCGGAAAAACCATTGGCCGAGGATTAGGCCTTAATGAAGATTTAATCGAAGCAATTGCTTTAGCCCATGATGTGGGACATACACCATTTGCTCATGCAGGGGAAGAAGTCTTAGACAGAATTATGACATCCGGATTTAAACATAATTACAACAGTGTTAGGGTTTTGACAAAGATTGAAAGAAAATCTGATAAGTATCCCGGACTCAATTTGACTCGTGAGGTCTTAGATGGTGTTCTTCATCACAGTGGCTTTAATAAATCTAAAGAAGCGGCGAATACTCTTGAAGGGCAAGTGATTCGCCTAAGTGATAAAATTGCGTATGTACAGCATGATATTGATGATGCGCTCAGAGCAGGTACGCTTGTTGAAAATGATCTGCCTAAAAAAGCAATCGAATCTCTTGGAAAAACCCATGGAGAAAGAATTGGCGCTTTAGTGTATGATGCCATCCATCACTCAGAAAAAATTCTTAAACAGGATGAAAAAGCCAGTATTTCATTGAGTGCCCAGGCGAATCAGGCACTGATTGATTTAAGAGAATTCATGTTTGAAAATATATATCTTGGCGATATCTGTCAGGCAGAAAGAAAAAAAGCAACGATCGTTATTGAATATCTTTATGACTATTATTATAAAAACACTGACAGACTACCGGTTTTTTATAAAAAGATTGTTGAAGAAGAAGGCAAAGAGCAGGGAGTTGCAGATTATATCTCAGGGATGAGTGATAACTATTGTATCAACCTTTTCCGTGATCTTACGATCCCCCGTTCTTATATAAATTTGTAATGGGCAATAAAATAGTTGTCGATGCGGACGCCTGCCCATATAAAGAAGAAATTATAAGTTTGTCGGAGAAGTATAAGATAGAATTATTTTTTGTATTTAGCCATTCTCATATTTCTGAATATCCCAGACAAGTTAAAACGGTTGTTGTTGATAACCATAAAGAAGCGGCTGATCTTGCGATTGCCAATCTGATTTCTAAAGGAGACTTGGTTTTGACCCAGGATTATGGATTAGCCGCAATGGTTCTTGCCAAGCAGAGTCTTGTTCTTTTGACTAATGGAACGATTGTTGATGATCATAATATTGAGCAACTGCTGTTTTTTAGGCACAGCAGTGCTAAAAACAGAAAAAAAAGGGTAAGAATAAAAGGATCGGGTAAATTAACGCAAGCAGACCGTGATCGTTTCGTGTCTGCACTAGAGGGAACAATAAAGAGGATGATGGAAAACAGTGGATAAAAATCGCAATCAGTATATCGAACAAAATAAAATACAGGAAGTTCTCGATTGTGTTAATATTGTCGATCTTATCTCTAACTATGTAAATTTAAAAAAAACTGGGGTAAATCACAAAGGACTTTGTCCGTTCCATTCCGAAAAAACGCCTTCTTTTGTGGTATCTGAGCAAAAGCAGATGTTTCATTGTTTTGG
>SKKY01000115.1 GCA_007123515.1 Clostridia bacterium | reverse complement strand
TTTTAATTGGAAATGAAACAGTTAAGAATCGTAAAGACCTAGAAGCTATCACCATAAAAGTTCTTGAATTAGGAAAACAACTCAACCTTCCTGTTGTTGCAACCGGGGATGTGCATTTCTTAAATCAGGAAGACGCTATCTACAGACAAATTATTCAAACAGGCCAAGGGTATTCGGATGCAGAAAATCAACCACCGCTCTATTTTAGAACGACAGAAGAAATGCTAGCTGAATTTTCATACATGGAACCTGAAGATGCTTTTGATGTTGTAGTACACAATACTAATCTGATTGCTGATATGGTTGAGAATATCCGTCCGATTCCGGACAGGCTTTATCCACCGGAAATTGAAGGAGCCGATCATGATATTCGGACAACAACTTTTGAAAATGCCAAAAAAATATACGGTGAAACGCTTCCGGACCTTGTTTTGCAAAGAATTAACAAGGAACTTGATTCGATCATTAATAATGGATATGCAGTGCTTTATCTGATATCGCAAAAGTTAGTGGAAAAGTCAAATTCGGATGGTTACCTGGTTGGCTCAAGAGGTTCAGTGGGCTCTTCTCTGGTAGCCACCTTAACTGGAATTACGGAAGTAAACCCTCTGGCACCTCACTATATTTGTCCCAAATGTTATTATCACGAGTTTTTTGAAAGCGGTGAATATGGGTGCGGGTCTGATCTGCCGGATAAAACATGTCCGGACTGCTCTCAGGTGCTTAAAAAAGATGGTTTTGATATACCTTTTGAAGTATTTCTGGGTTTTAAGGGTGATAAAGTTCCAGATATTGATTTAAATTTTTCCGGTGAATATCAGCCTGTGGCACACAAATATGTAGAAGAATTATTTGGTAAAGATTATGTATTTAGAGCCGGAACGATTGCCACAGTGGCCGAAAAGACGGCTTTTGGCTACGTAAAGAACTTTCTTGAAGAAAAACAGACGTATTATAATTCTGCGGAGTTAAACCGTCTGATTAAAGGCTGTACCGGTGTTAAAAGAACAACAGGACAACACCCGGGTGGCCTGATTGTGGTTCCAAAAAGCATGGAAGCCTCTGATTTTACGCCGTTGCAAAGACCGGCAGAAGATCAGAAATCTTCAACGATTACTACGCATTTTGATTTTCATTCTTTACATGACTATCTTGTAAAGCTTGATATTCTCGGACATGATGATCCGACAGCGATTAAAATGCTTGAAGATCTGACCGGAGTTAACGCTCTGGAAATTCCATTTGATGAAGAAAAAACAATGTCACTTTTTTCTGGAACACAGATCTTAAATGTCGATCCCAGGGAGCTAATGTCTTCTGTGGGTACTTATGGTATTCCAGAATTTGGAACAAAATTTGTACGGCAGATGCTGGAAGATACAAAACCTTCAACCTTCTCAGACCTCGTACGGATTAGTGGGTTTTCACACGGTACCGATGTTTGGCTTAACAATGCGCAGGATTTGATTAAAAAAAATATCTGTAAAGTGTCTGAGGCGATATCTGCCAGAGATGATATCATGACATATTTAATCAATATGAAACTTGAACCTGCGATTGCTTTTAAAATTATGGAAGATGTTCGAAAAGGAAAGGGACTCAATGATGAATATGTAAAGGAGATGAAAAAGCATAAAGTTCCTGATTGGTATATTGACTCATGTAATAAAATAAAATATATGTTTCCAAAAGCACACGCGGTTGCTTATGTTATGATGGCTTTCCGTATTGCCTATTTTAAGGTATATCATCCGCTTGCTTTTTATGCTACATTTTTTTCAGTCAGAGCCGCTGAATTTGATGCTGAGATCATTACAAAGGGACAGGATAGCATTGTCAGAGAGATAAAAAATATACAGCAACTAGGAAATATGGCAACAGCCAAAGAATCAAGGATGCTGATTGTGCTGGAAGTGGCATTGGAAATGTATCTTCGTGGGTACTCTTTTTCAAAAATATGTTTGGAAAGGTCGAAAGCCCATGCGTTTCAGATTGAAAAAGAACAATTGATTCCGCCTTTTGGATCATTAGCCGGTATTGGTGAAACGGCGGCCCTTTTGATAGAAAAAGAAAGGGACCTAAAAGAATTCCGGTCGGTTGAGGATCTAAGAATTCGCACAAAAATAAGCAAAACCGTCATCGAAAAGATGCAGCTGCATGGTTGTCTTACAAGACTACCGGAATCAAATCAGATCACAATCTTTGCCTGAAATATAAGCAAATGACTTTTATTATCAATAGCATTGTTATATAATAGTCTGAAAATATCAGGTAATAATTATAACAATTACAGGAGGAATTCTTATGGAAATTGAATTAAAGCTAAGAGAAGCCGTAAAGAAAAAACCGGAAGGAGATTTACCTTTCGGTGTGAACTTCACGGATCATATGTTTGTTATGGACTACACAGAAGATCTCGGTTGGCATAACCCTGTGATCCGACCCTATGAGCCGATTCCCATAGATCCGGCCTGTTGTGCCTTGCATTATGGACAAGGCATTTTTGAGGGAATGAAAGCCTACTACAACAAGGATGGGAAAATTAATCTTTTCAGACCACTTGATAACTTCAATCGATTAAATAAGTCTGCAGAAAAAGTCTGTATTCCTCCATTAGATCCGGAATTTGCATTAGAAGCCTTGCAAAAACTTTTAGAGATTGATAAAGACTGGATACCTAAAAAAGAAGGAGAATCGCTTTATATCAGACCCTTTGTGATTGCTTCCGAAGCATTTTTAGGCATAAGACCCGCTAAAGAGTATAAATTTTTTATTATTTGCTCTCCGGTAGGCGCATACTATCCTGAGGGGATTAAGACAATAAGGATTTTAGTAG
>SKKY01000058.1 GCA_007123515.1 Clostridia bacterium | reverse complement strand
TCCGCATCGGCAAGGCTTGTTCCTGTAGCCGTTGGAGATGTATAGGTTTTTGTATCCTCAATAATCGGTGAACGACTGTCTAAGTTAAGGGCGATCGCTGCTTCGGTTGTTGCCTGCATGATTTGTGTAGTTGCTAAGTCCGTTAAGTTAATCCCTGAAATTGGTTGTCCGGTATCTAAATTAAAGGCATTGTTGGCATCAAGGGATGCTGTCCAGCCTTTGACTTTCATACCATTAGACGCTACCAGATTGTTCTGGCTGTCAAAACCGAAGTTACCGGCTCTGGTGAAGTTGTTATCGGCTCCGATACCCACGATAAAATAGCCTTCTCCTTCAATTGACATATCCAGGGATCTTCCTGTAGCCTGTGGTGAACCGGCGGAATGAACAACATCCATACTTCCAATTCCTACACCAAGACCGACTTGCATCGGATTGGTTCCGCCAAAAAAGGCTGTGGTTGGAGCAGAAGCGCCACGAATTTGTTGATTCAGTGTCTCACTAAAGGTTACTGTGCTTCTTTTAAAACCTGCTGTATTTACGTTGGCAATGTTATTACCAACAACATCCATTTTCGTCTGGTGCGAGCGAAGCCCGGATACACCAGCGAACATTGATCTCATCATATATTTTTTCCTCCTCATTTTCCACCTCTGTCATTCGGTGGTCTGAGAGGCTCCCATTTCTGGTCCGGCCTCTTTAAATAATTACTGCACTGTCTATATTGGTAAATACGTTTTCTTTGATGCTTGATCCATCTACGGCAGTAATAACGGTCTTGTTTTTCACGCTAACAACAAATGCCAGATCATCCATTAGAATTAAAGATTCCTTTGCACCTTTGGCATCAGCCTTTAAGACAGCATCGTTTAATTTTTCCATTCTTTCAGGCGAAATGGCAATATTTCTGTTTTGCAGACGGTCCATCGCATGCTTTGAAAATTTCACATCGTCTTTTTGAATCTGTTGGTTAAGCAGATCGGAAAAATTAGGAGAATCAACTCCGGAAACTTTTGGTCGGGCCGGCTGATTGACTTTTGGATTAATCCTTATGTTATTGTCAATAAAGAAATTGTTTTTCATTCTGTACACCTGCTAACTGCAATAATTTTTTTACTGCTCTTCCTTTTTTTCTGATACGTTACACTCTAATGCCTATAGGTCATCCTGCTTTGGTGTGGTCCGAACTTCAGCCACTTCATTAAGAAAGACTTCTTTTCCATTAACATGAAGCACTTGGTATCCGCTGTTAAACACAACCTTATCCACTGTTCCGTCAACTTGATCAAAGCCACCTGTTCCATTTTTGACAAAGGCCGTAATGTGTTTATCAACTAAGTTAAGAGCCTGTGTCGATGTCTGGGAGTTCAGTACTGAATCCATAATATCAGATTGTTTTTCTAAGAATTTTGATAGATTCGTATTGAGGTTCTCCATCTGTTCTAATTGTGTAAATTGCGCACTCTGGGCAATAAATTCGTTATTATCCATCGGACTTAACGGATCCTGCGAGCGTAATTGCTCTACGAATAATTTTAGAAAATCATCTTTTCCAAGTTCTCCGGTATTTCTTTGTGTTTGGGGAGTTTCTAAACCATAGGTTCCCAAATCAGTTACTTTCATTTTGCACCTCCTTAGGCTAACACTTCTATTCCGCCAGACTGGTTAAAAATCGAATCCATCTGTTGTTCAAAAAGTTCTTCATTTTCATTAGTCTGTTGTTTGCTGTTTTTTCCTGAATGCTTCTGGTTACTCTGGTTTGATTCACTAAACTGACTGAAATTCTTTTCAAAGTCGATCTCAAGGCTAAATGAAGATGCCTTGATTCCACTATTCTCAAGTGTCATTCGCAAATTGCCAAGATTGGTATCAAGAAACTCTTTAACATTTCTGTTTTCAGCCATAATTCTGACAGACATATCTTTGTTTTCATCACTGACAATTTTTAATGTCAGCTTCCCCAGATGTTCCGGGTGGATCTTAACGGTTATTTCTCTGGATCCGGCTTGGCCATTTTTTAAACTGTTTTTAATCTGGTTTTCAATAAATTTTGGCAAATGCTTGGTTTCTACCTTTTCAGGGAGAACTTCATCCTGAAATTTAATGTTAGAATCAATGATCCTTTGAAAGCCCATTTCTTCTTTTACCTGCAGATTTTCATTAGCCATTGTACCACCGGCCATTATAGAAGGTCTGACAAGTTCTGATGAAGATCCTTTTTCCTGGTTAACCTCAGCTTTTATTACTGAACCGAAATTTTTAGCTGTTTCTTCTTCCTCAGTTGGAACTACTTGTTGATTTGTAATTGTTGCTTCCTGTTTTGATACTTCCTGCTTTGTTGTTACCTCAGAACGCAAAGCCGCCACAGCCGCTGCTACGTCCTTAATCTTTCCATCATTGCCTTCGATCAGTATATTCATTAATTCCCTGCCAAGATTAGAAGCTTTATGACCTTTGCCGTCTTTTTTAAGGGCTTCCTGCATGGCTATGAATTCTGCTATGTTTTTCCCGGTTAGTTCACCGGACATAATCATTTCTTTTAATCCGTTTTGACTTTCTGGCTTATTTGTTAATCCGTTTAAACCCTGACTGTTACTAAACTTTATTTTTTCTAAAAGCTGAGCAAAATTTTTAGATAACACTTTTAGCATTTCTTCTGGCATTTCCTCTTGCTTTAAAAAAGATTGAATAAATTCAGGACTTTTATCTGACATTAATTTTTGGACTAAAAAATCAGACTCTTCATCAGTCATTGCTGGTAGTTCAGACTGCATATTGTCAAGAAGAACCAAAGATGCCATAAGCTTATCTTCTGGGTTTCCTAAAAGTCCAATTAATGAATTTTCAGGATTTTTGGCATTTTCAGGATTATTGGCATTTTCAAGGTTCTCTTTAATCGTCTGCGAACCTAAAAAACCTGCCAGTACATTCTCAAATGTACCTCCTAAGCCGCTATGATTAGCTTTGCTTAAAGCTGCATTTTTAGAATGACCGGCAGGTTCCTGTAACTGGAATAATCCCAGACCCTGCATTATCATATGTTTTTTTCACCTCCCCCCCGACAGTTGTGTATTTAATTTACTACACTACTTGTTCTATCGGTCAAAACCGCTGTGAGTTTAGCGGCTCTTTGAGGATCCATTGCCGCTAAAAAAGCGGATGTTTTATCAGCCGGAAGTTTAAGAAGAATATCTAAAACAGTGTTGTCATCAAGATTGTCAAATATCATAACGGCCCTTCTCTCATCCATCTGGCTATAATAAGAGGCTAATTGTTCAGCTCTTACATCTTTACCTTCAAGACGTTCAATTTCCGCTTCAAGATTGGCTATCTCAGAAAGAAATGATTCTCTTTCATTGTCAATTTCAGCCATAATTTTCTCTTTCTCGTTTAATGATGCTTGTAAGTTTTGTATTTGCTGTGTAAGCTGATAGTTTTCTTCTTCTAGAGGCCTTACAATCATCACTTCATCAGTTGTTTCAAATCTTTGTCCTATCAAAGGCATATCCGCCATCGCTGTACGAAGATCAAAAACCCCGGTGGCATTCATGGCTAAAAGAAGACCAATCAAAGCAAAGAGGATGCCTAATGAGGCGATTGTTATGATTAATTTTTTATTGCTCATACCATCACCTGCCCTCTAAAAAAATATTGGTACCAACTTCATCTAATTCCTTTTGTTCGATAAAATCTTGTTCTTCTTGATATTGAGCAAGTTTTTTTTCCTTTAGTTTTTCAAGCATTTTGCGTTCTTTCATCGCTTCGGCTAATTTCTGAATGGTTTTATCTACTTCTATTGTAAAATACTCTACTTCATCTTCTTTAATCTGCTTATCATTACGTAATTTTTCTAAAAAAAATTCATACACCAGAATATCCTGGATATTTTTTTTCGCGACTTTTTCTCTGCCGGCAATTATTATCTGGTCTTCAATCTTAGCCAGACTTTCGAGAGCCTCATGTTTTCTTTTTTGCCATAAGGCAAGCTCTTTCTTTAATTCTTCCTCCCGGTTTTTAGCCAGAGTTAATAGAATTTCTAACCTGAATTTAAATTTTGCCATGACATTCACCCATTATTTCATAATACTTTTCATCATCGAGAGTGTATCTTCCATTGAGATGTTTTCATAGATTTGCTGATTTAGAAATTGATTGATTTGATCTATTTTACTGACTGCTAGATCGATTTTAGGGTTGGAACCTTTAACATAAGCGCCAACATCAATTAGATCTTTAGCATCATTATATGTAGCTAACAGCTCCTTTATAGACTGCGAAAGATCATAGTGTTCCGGATCAATAATTTCTTTCATGACTCTGCTGACTGAATTTAATACATCAACTGAGGGGTAATGATTCTGCATAGCAATTTTTCTGCTTAATACCACGTGACCATCTAAAATTCCTCTGACTGCATCAGCAATCGGTTCATTCATGTCATCTCCGTCAACAAGGACAGTGTATAAACCCGTTATGGTCCCTTTATCGGAAGCTCCGGCTCTTTCAAGTAACTTAGGCAGCTCCGCGAAAACTGATGGCGTATATCCTTTTGTGGCAGGTGGTTCTCCTATAGCCAGTCCCAGTTCTCTTTGAGCCATAGCAAATCTAGTCACAGAGTCCATCATCAGCATCACATTATAGCCTTCATCTCTAAAATATTCGGCAATCGCCGTTGCTGTATAAGCTCCTTTAATTCTATACAAGGCTGGCTGATCCGAAGAGGCAACCACTACTACCGATCGTTCTAGCCCTTCAGGGCCAAGATCTTTTTCTAAAAATTCTTTTACTTCACGCCCTCTTTCGCCAATTAAGGCAATTACATTAATATCGGCTTTAGAATTTCTTGAGATCATACCCAGTAATGTGCTCTTTCCTACTCCACTGCCGGCAAAAATTCCTAAACGCTGACCGACTCCGCAAGTCAACAACCCATCCATTACTTTTACACCAAACTCCAAGGTCTCATCAATTCTTTTCCGTTGTAAGGGATGGGGAGGCGTATTATTAAGGAAATAGGGTTTGCCATCAATGGAATCAAGTCCATCGAGAGGTTCGCCCAGTGCATTTAACACTCTGCCGCGAAGATCTTCTGAAACTTTTACGTTAAGCATTCGACCGGTGGCAATAACTTCCGAACCGGGATGAATACCGGCAAAAAGATCAAGAGGCATCAAGAGAATCTTGTCATTACGAAAGCCGACAACCTCTGCAGCTATCTGCTCTTTATCATTATTAATATAACAAAGCTCCCCTATGGAAGCTCTGGGTCCTATAGAATATATAGTTAAACCAATAACCTGATCAACATACCCTTTGTTTTTTATCATTGATATTTTGCGTATTTTAGCTTTTTTTTCTTTTAGATTAATCATCAAGAACCTCATTTTGCAAAACGGCTCTTATTTTATCTATATTTTCTGAAACATCCACTTCGGCAATCCCACGTTCAGAAATAACTACGATATGACCAGGCGATAATGATTTATCTATTTTAGAGACCAGGCTGCCGGTCGTTACGATCATACCCAGGTCATCGAGCTTATCTTCAAGGGCAAAGAAATCTTCCGGCGATGCTTTAATAATCACTTTTCCTTTAGCATCTCTGGCAAATTGTAGTAGTTTTTTCGACATATCAAGTATAACTTCATCCTTATTAATCAAGTTATGCAAAACGACCGATTCAATCGATTCAACTATAAAATCAATTATCTCTCTTTCCGAATCGAGAATGAACTGTTCCTTATCTTCAAAGGCCTTCTGCAATATCTGATGAGCCCTGTCTTTTATTTCCTTCGTTTCATTTTCTGCTTTTTCGATCCCCTGTTGGTAGCCTTCTTCATAAGCATCCTGCCTGACTGTCTCAGCTTCAGCAGAGATTTCCTCCTGGATAACTTCAGCATTCATCTTGGCTTCCATAATAATCTGCTCTGCTTTTTCTTTGGCATTTTCGATCATTTCTTCAAGCACATGACGGGTTTCTTCAAAAACCATGGACGAATCGCTGCTATGACTAATCGCCTGTAAAGGCTGATTAATCTGCACAGCTAATCGGTCTTTTCTGATTTGGGAAAGATCTTTTTTTTCTGATGAATAATGAAAATGATCGGCTTTTATAATTTTAGACAACAATATCATCCCCTCCGCCTCTTGCAACAATAATATCACCGGAATCTTCCAGTCTTCTTATTGTTGCGACTACACGCTGCTGAGATTCTTCGACGTCACGAAGTCTGACAGGTCCCATAAAGTCGATTTCTTCTTGTATGGTCTCTGCTGCTCTTTTAGACATATTTCTCTTAATCTTATCTTTAACTTCATCAGTTGTACCCTTCATCGCAAGGGCCAAATCTTTTTGTTCAATATCACGTAATACTTTCTGAATATCTTTATCATCAAGAAGAATAATATCTTCAAATACAAACATTAGTCGTTTGATTTCATCGGTCAGCTCAGGATCCTGGACTTCAAGATTTTCAAGAATGGTTTTTTCTGTAGCTCTGTCAACCTTGTTAAGGATCTGAACAATTGATTCCACACCACCGGCGGAAGTAAAATCCTGTATCATAAAGTTTGAAAGTTTCTTTTCTAAAACATCTTCAATATCTTTTATGATTTCTGGAGAAGTCCTGTCAAGTAAGGCAATCCTTTTCGCTACATCAGCCTGCATGTCAGACGGAAGGGCCGCTAGTATGGACGATGATTGGTCCGGATCTAAATAAGCAAGGATCAGTGCTATTGTCTGCGGATGCTCACTTTGGATGTAGCTGACAAGCTGTGCGGGATCAGCCTTTCTGACAAAATCAAAAGGCTTGACCTGTAAAGATGAGGTCAACTTATTAATAATGCCAACCGCTTTTTGGTTTCCTAAGGCTTTTTCGAGAATGCTTTTTGCATAATCGATCCCGCCTTTTGAAATGTATTCATTGGCCACATAAAGCTGATAGAACTCTTCAAATACTTTGCTTTTTTGATCACCATCAACTTTTCTGACATTGGCAATTTAAAGGGTCAGTTGTTCGATCTCTTCTTCTCCGAGATTTTTCATCACCTGAGCCGATTGTTCAGGCCCTAAAGAAATTAATAATATGGCTGCTTTTTGTCTTCCCATTACTTTATCTCTAGCCAATTAGGTCACCTCATATCTTCTGTCAGCCAGGATTTGATTACTCGGGCCACATCTTCTGGTTGAGTTTTTGCAAGTCTCTCAACCTTTCTTTCGAGATCCGCTTTTTCAGCAATTACAGGATCAAGCTCTTCAAGATCAGCACTACTGTAGTTAGCCGTTGCTAAATCGCCGACCTTCTTTCCGGCCAATGTTGATACTGGTTTTTCAAGACTTCTTTTTCTGATAAAATAGCCAAGACCCGCAAGTCCTAAAATGGCCAAAGCAATCAGTCCATAATTTATCAGTGTCATCAACTGTTGGTTTCGCAGCTCTCTGGCAATGTTTTCCTGCATGGCATCATAGGCTTCTGTATTAAAAGCCATACCAACAACGTTAACAACATCACCTCTCTGAAAGTCCAGACCCGATGCACTGGATACTACATCTTCAAGGGCTATGCGTTCTTCCTCGTTTAGTTCTCCGTCTATAATCACAGAAACCGAAAGATTTGTGATGGTGCCAGGCGCCCTTACCCGGCTTTCTACAACTCTGTCTATTTCATAATTTCGAATAAATTCAGAACTCTGGCTTGATGATTCTCCACCAGCGTTTTCCTGAAAAGCTGGTGCTCCCGGAAGGTTTGGATCTACGCCTGCCGGATCACCACCGGGAGTCGTTCCTTCTGATCTGGATTCTGATCCTTGTTCACTTCTTAAAACCGAATCACCATAGGTCTCTTGATTAACTTCTACTGTATCAAAATCAAAACTTGCACTCACACTAACCGCTGCTTTTCCGGGCCCTTTGACTCTTTCAAGCATCGACTGCAAAGAGCGGGCAAGCTCTTTTTCATAATTTGTTTTTATCTCCAATTGTGTCGCTGACATCGCACTAGCAGCAAATGGCGAATCGGCACCGGCGATTCCGTCTGAAAGAAGCGTCCCGTTAGCATCGACCACAGTGACATTTTCCGGAGAAAGACCTTCTACAGCATTAGCCACTAAGTACATTATGGATCTTACTTTATCTTGCTCCATTCTTCCTAAGGGGCGCAGGTTTAAAAATACAGAGGCTTTAGCCGGTGCATCATCTGATAAAAAGATCGAAGGTTCCGGAATGGCCAAATGTACCATAGCACTCTCCACTTCATTTATCTGCATAACCGTCCGGGTTAACTCTCCCTGAAGAGCCGCTAAAAAACGTACTCGTTTATCAGTTTCAGTTTCTCCAAACCGGGTCTGATCAAAACTTTCAAAACCAACAACGCCTCCAAAAGGAATCTGCGTAGCCAAATCAAGCCTGAGCTGATGGACCATATTATCAGGAACCATAATAGTAGTTCCGTCAGTGGATAACTGGTAAGGCACATTCATTTCCTGCAGTCTTTGAGAAATATCAGCAGACTGCACCACTGTCAGATCATTATATAAGGGGATATAATTTCTGCTGCCAAGCATAACGCCTGTCACAATAATGGCTACAATCAAAGAAACAGCAATCGCAGAATAAATAATCTTCTGATTGCCTGAAAGATTTGCCCATCCTGTTTTTAACTGTTCAAATACTCTTCTTAAAAACTCCAAATTCCCACCCCGGTATATTAGTTAGTTTAATTGCTTTATCATACTAAATATTCACTATAATTGCATTCTCATTATTTCCTGGTAAGCCTCAATAAGTTTATTACGAATCTCTGTCGTAAGCTGCATGGAAATACTGGCTTCCTCTATTGCAAGCATGAGATTATGAATATCCACATTAGGATCTCCTGCAGCAAAACTTACTGTCATGTCATCCTTATGATTTTGCAGTTGATTGACTTCCTGCAGAGAATCCTGCAGAAAAGACAGAAAACTTTTACCTTGCGGGTCTTCTCCCGGAGCCGTTGGTCCGGCTATTCTTTGTGGTTGTACAAAATTTATATTTCCAGGATTAATTTGCATAATCTAAATCTTATCCCCTTCCTATTTCCAAAGCTTTCATAGCCATGGATTTAGCTGAATTCATTACCGTAACATTTGCCTCATACGCTCTTGATGCAGTAATCATATCGATCATTTCCTTAGCGGGATTAACATTAGGATACTGGACGTATCCTTTTAATTCTCCCTCTTCCTGAATTGCATCAGGATGTTCCGGATCATATTCTAACCTAAAAGGAGCCTTATCTTCTACTATTCTGTCAACCGTAACCCCCATAGCTTTACCTCTTTCATTATTTAATATGCTTTCAAAGCTTCTATATGGTTTAAATACGGCTGCTTTTCTGACATAAGGACCACCATCTTCTGTTCTTGTGGTTTCGGCATTCGCTATATTATTTGCAATTAAATCCATTCGTAAACGTTCTGCACTTAAGCCTGTAGCGCTTGTTCTTAGAGAATTAAATATTGTCATGAATGATTACCCTCCTCTGATTACAGATTTAATATCACCAAATTTTCTTGCCGCAGCTTCTGAAAGAACATTAAATCTGACAGTATTTTCAGCAAGTAAAGCCAGTTCAAGATCAATATCTACATTGTTTCCGTCTTCCCTCATGGTTCCGGTATGATCAATGTTGATCTCAGGTTTGATCTGATTAAGATTCCCTCTTATCGGAATGTGTTTGTCATTGGTTTGGTACATCTTTCCTCTGACAGCCTCGTCCCTTACCATAGCTTGATGCAGGCGGCTTTCAAAGTCAACAATCTGTCTCTTATATTGCGGAGTATTTATATTGGCTATGTTATCTGAGCTGACTCTCTGTCTTGTGGCTGTTGCATCCATTGAAGCAGACAACACTGATATCGTACGGTCTTTTCCAAAATTAATCATAAGTCCCTCCTACTAAATCTATTAATAAATATTATCATTTTTATCTAGACAATACACTACTTTTTACGTAAAAAACCAAAGCTAGTAATAACTTCGGTTTTTTTTTGCGTTATTTTAGTTTGTCAATTTCTTCTGATAAAAAATCATTTAATATCCGAATATATGTACCTTTCATTCCCAGGGATTTTGACTCAATAACCCCGGCACTCTCAAATTTCCTAAGCGCATTAACAATTACCGACCTTGTTATTCCCACTCTGTCAGCAACCTTACTGGCAACCAAAAACCCTTCATTTCCACCTAGTTCCTCAAATATATGCCTGATTGCATCTCTTTCAGAATAAGACAAAGTACCCAGAGCGATTTGCACAGCAGCTTTCTTACGGGCAACCACTTCGATCTCTTCAGACTTAGCCCGGATAATCTCCATTCCAACTACCGTAGCTCCATATTCTGACAAGATAAGGTCGGCCTCATCAAAAGAATTGTTATTTTTTGATATTAATAACGTCCCCTGTCTGGTTCCCCCACCGATAATCGGTATAATACAGAAGATCTTACCACTCATCGGGCATTCGAGATCTTTTGAAAAAGTACAAAGTCCATCTACATTAGTCAGATTTGCTTCAGTCTCTTTTACAGTTAGCAGATAGTCATTAAATTCATTGCCAAACCGGCTTTGTTCTTTAACAATGTTATTTACAATATCACAAGTAAAATCTTCAAGAAAGGAGACTCCGAGAATTTTTCCTCTGGAGCTTATAATGTAGGTATTGCAAGAAAGCATTTCTGTGAGAACACATGCCATTTCGCCAAAGTCTACAGGATTGCCTGCACTTTTTTGCAATAACTTGTTTAGATTACGG
>SKKY01000146.1 GCA_007123515.1 Clostridia bacterium | reverse complement strand
TGGCTGAAAAAGAGAAAATGCATATGTTTGCAAAGGTAAAATCTACGGTATTATTCTCTAAAGGAAGGTTATAAGCAAGTAGATTGTCTGAAAATTATTGTTGACAAAGCACAAAAGTTAGGCAATAATAACAATTAAAAAGGAAAAGCTTACAATAAAAGTAGGGAATAGGGAGGTATAACGAATGAAACAATATAAATGGTTTGCCATTGTATTGCTTGCTGCCATATTAGTGATTACTAGTGTTGGTTGCCGTGGAGGATATAATCAGGAAGAAAGTGAAGAATTAGTGGTATATTCTGCAAGAAATGAACGATTTGTGGAAGAATTACTTGAGAAATTTACAGAGGAAACGGGCATTGAAGTATTGGCTCTTCATGGAGTAAACCCTTTGCAAATTATGGAAGAAAGAAATAATGTAAGAGCCGATATTTTTATTTCTAATGATATGGGTGCACTTGGATTCCTAGATTCCGAAGGATTACTTGAGGCTTCTGAACCTCAGGGCATTGATTTAATACCTGGAGAATTTAGATCCGATACCAATTCATACTTTGCTATTTCTGCAAGAGCCAGAGGGTTTATTTTTAACAAAGATCTTATTTCTGAAGATGAGATGATAACCAGTATGGAGGATCTTTTTGATGAAAAATGGAACGAAGTGACTAATGGTTTTGCGATTACCAGAGGTGGAAACAGCGGTATGATAGGAAATGTTTCAGCTCTGCGTTATGAGTGGGGCGATGAAAAAACAGCGGAATGGATTGCTGCTATCAGAAACAATGCATCAGGCATTTATGCCGGGCACGGAGATATTAGAAGAGCCGTTGGTGCCGGAGAGCATGCCTTTGGTTTAGTTAACAATTACTATTATCATCAACAATTACTTGAATCAGAAAACAATAACGTAGGCTTTATCTATCATGATCAGGCTCCCGGAGAAATGGGTGCGATTGCAAATGCTGCCGGTTTAGGAAATGTTGCCGGTGGGCCTAATGCTGATAATGCCGCTATTTTTCTTGAGTGGGTATTGTTACCTGAGAATCAAGTTGCTTTTGTCGGAGAATCCTTAGAGCTTTTAATTAATGAGAATTTTGAAGTAGTGTATCCGGATGCTGTAGCACCATATGTTGTAAAATTCAGCGAGTTACAAATTCAGGATATGCCAATTAAAGAACTAGGGAACTTTTTTGAAGATACCCGGGCTCTTATCGAAGCTTCAGGATTGGATTTAGATCTCAGATAAAAAGAAACATTTTTTTAAAAGAGGTGTCATTTGAAAAAAACACAAAAAGAATCTGGAAAATTAAATGATCACAACTATGAGATTGGCGGGGGCACAGCGTCCCCGGCAATCCTTCTTTACTTACAGAAAAAATGGATCGGGCTTTGGCAAACAAATCCTCCGGGTATCTTTTTATTATCTTTTGGAACTGTTATTGCTGCCATTATGGCTATTCCTGTTGTTTATGTGATCTGGCGTTCAGTTTTTGCCGGAAGAGACCGATGGTTAAGACTTCTTGATGAGAGAATTCCTCAATTGCTTTGGAGTACACTCTCTTTAACCATAGCGGTTACCATATTAGCTTTGATCATTGGCGTTTCCTTAGCTTGGCTTGTCATAAGAACCGATCTTCCGGGAAGAAAATACTGGAGATGGCTGCTGGCCATGCCACTTGTCATTCCTCCATATGTCGGTGCAATTACCTATATTAATGTCTTCGGAAGAAGCGGAGTTATGAGAGATCTGTGGCGTGATAACCCCTGGCTTGTTAGAGTGTTTGGAGAATATTCCTTTGACATTCATAGCTTTTTAGGTGTGTTTCTTGTACTTTCGCTTTTTACGTATCAATATGTATTTCTTATTGTTTCAGCCTCTCTTAAAAAGAGTAACCTTAATTATGAAGAAGCCGCATATTCTCTTGGGATGAATGCAAAAGAAGTTTTCTGGAAAGTCAATCTTCCGCTATTAAGGCCGGCCATCGGTGCCGGAGCTATTTTGACTTCACTTTATGTATTGTCTGATTTCGGAGCCGTCTCGATTCTGCGATATGTCACATTTACCGCAGCGATCTATTTCCAGCGTGCCGGTTTTGATACTGCATCAGCATCGGTCTTAAGCCTGGTTTTAATTATTATCACATTGGCTTTTCTTTGGGTCGAATCAAAAAGCAGGAAGAAAAATAAGTATTATCAAAGCAGCGGAACTTTTAAGAGTGCTCCAGTACTCGGTCTTGGAAAATGGAAATGGCCGTCGTTGATTTATGTATCAGTTATGTTTTTCTTTTCTTTTGTTCTTCCTATGGCCGTTCTTTTGTATTGGTCAAAAATCGGGCTGTCAATGGGGGCTTTAGACAGCAGATTCTGGGGGTTTGCCTTTAACAGCTTTAAAATATCGGCGATGGCAGCCTTAGTTTGTATGATTTTTATGTTTCCGATCGTCTACCTGAAACTTAGATTTCCATCGGTGATCACCAGGCTGATTGATAAAATTTGTTATACTGGTTATGCACTTCCCGGAGTAATTGTAGCCCTTGGCTTCATCTTTATTTTTAATAATCATATACCGTTTTTATATGGCACCTTTTATTTAGTCGCATTAGCCTATGTTGTACGATTTCTCCCTCAGGCTATGCAAGCCGGAGAATCTGCGTTACAGCTTGTTTCTCCAAGAGTGGATGAGGCAGCAAAAAGCCTAGGTTATCCTACATGGAAAGTGATGCTAACCGTGGTTTTGCCAAATATTTTACCGGGAGTTATCGCTGGTGGTGCACTGGTGTTTGTGAGTTCGATTAAAGAACTTCCCGTGACACTCATGCTTCGTCCTCCGGGTTTTGATACACTGGCCGTCAGAATCTATTTTGAAGCCCATGAGGCGCTGTATTATCTTGCAGCACCTTCGGCGCTTTTGATTATTGCTGTGTCGATGCTACCGTTACGATATATATTAAACAAGTATTAGGACAGGAGGACAGAATGGATCATATTGAAATAACTAATCTTACAAAAACCTACCCTGGCACAGATAAACCTGCTGTCAGTCATGTCTCTTTTCAGATAAAGAAGGGAGAGATTATTACACTGCTAGGTCCAAGCGGCTGTGGCAAGACCACATTACTTCGTTTGATCGCAGGTTTTGAAAGAGCTGAAAAAGGATCGATTATCATAGGCGAAAAACTTATGAGTGATGACACTAGTTTTATTCCTCCTGAAAAAAGAGGCGTTGGCATGGTTTTTCAGGATTATGCTCTGTTCCCGCATTTAACGGTAATCGAAAATGTTGGTTTCGGATATAAAGAGGAAGATAAAAAAGATCGAGTCAATGAAGTATTAGACCTTGTGAATCTTAGAGGATATGAAAAACGTTTTCCGCATGAACTTTCCGGAGGGCAGCAACAAAGAGTGGCCTTAGCCAGAGCCCTGGCCCGCAGACCCCTTGTAGTTTTGCTAGATGAGCCGTTTAGCAATCTTGATGCTGATTTGCGGGATCAGATGAGAGTGGAAATACGCAATATTATAAAAAACACAAACACGACAGCTGTTTTTGTTAGTCATGACCAGAAAGATGCCCTGGCAATTTCTGATAGGATTATCGTAATTAATGAAGGAGAAATCCAACAAATTGGGACGCCTAAAGAAATCTATCAGGAGCCGGTTAATCATTTTGTTTCAAATTTTGTTGGCCGGACGAATCTTCTGCCAGGGACTGTGTTGTCCGATAATAAGTCGGTAAGTACCTGCCTTGGAATGATACGTCTACCTGAGGGGCATCCTTTTATAAAAGAGGAATCGATTGGCGTAGCAGTCAGGCCGGAAAGCATTCATGTTTCTGAAAAAGACGGGATGCCGGCAACGGTAAAGTCTTTTATATTTAAAGGAGATTCGATCGATACGGTAGTTGCTGCAAAAATGCCCTGTGGAACGGAACAGGAATTGATTCTTTCTCTTCATCCCGATAAAGAACTACAGACAGGACAACAGGTGTATTTGACCATTTTGCCAAAAAATATTTCTTTTTTAAAAATGACAGAAAACAATCAAAGAACATAAACCCATTAAAGCTCTTTTTGTTTGTAACGGCAAAACCTCAAACAAAAAGGGTTTCTTTTACGGTTTTTTGTATAAAAAGACAGATTGTCATTATTGTATGTAAATTGGTATGATATACATAATATATAAACATCATCTGTGTGCAGAAAAACACAGGGATTACGGAGGCTTATTTTGGATGCAAATATCATGCGGATGCTTCGTCTGTTGTTTTTAGGATTTATTTTTGTTGTTAGCTTTATCTTTTTATCTCAGGCAGTACAGTTTTATGCGGCATTAGTTACAATCAGTCCGGTCTTAGCCGGAGGATTCCTTGTTGTGTTAGCCGGTATCATTGGCTATACGATAATCGTTCCTCTTTTTGTTTTCAAAAAGATGCCGGAAACGCCACCGCTGCCTGAAGAAGGTGATCAGGTTGCCTATATCAATTATCGAAAGGCTCTGATTGATCAGCTAAATCATAACAAGGAACTAAAAGGCCAGGGGCTGGTTCCGCTTAGTTACGACGTATCAGATGAACAATTAGAAGAAGTGTTACAGCATTTAAATGACAAAGCAGAAGGGATTACCAAACGATCGGCCTCACAAGTGTTTGTAACCACAGCGATTAGTCAAAACGGTAGTCTTGATGCCCTTTTTGTTTTGGTTCGGATTACCCGTATGGTTTGGGAGATTGCGGTTTTATATCAACAACGACCCAATTACAAGAATCTTTTGACGCTTTATTTTAATGTTGCAGCGACTGTTCTTTTAGCCCGGGAAATCGATGATCTTGAACTCCTTGATGAACAGTTAGAGCCCCTTATTTCAGCATTATTCGGCTCCACTCTGTCATCCTTCGTACCCGGAGCCGCTGTGGCAGCTAATTTGCTGATTAATTCAACCGTTCAGGGGACAGCAAATGCGTATTTGACACTAAGAGTAGGAATCATTGCTCAACAGTACTCATCTAGTTTGGTTAAACCGGAAAGAGTGGCAGTGAAGCGTTCGGCAGCCATTAAAGCTGTGGGCCTTCTTGGAATTGTGGTTCGTGATAATGCCGGTTATATTCGAAGAGCAGCGGTAAAATTATCTAAAAAAAGTGCTGAGAAAGCATATGGTTATAGCAAGGATCAGGTTTTCAAAGCGGCTAAAATGCCTAAGGATTATTTGGATAGATTTCGAAAAACGGAAAAGCCGACGGATCAGCCTGAATAGGAGGAGCAAAAAAATGGGTAATCAATATGACTTACAAACTAATTACAGAAACGAAAATTATCAGGAAAATGAAGATGAAATTTTATATAAAAAGGCAAAAAAAAGAGTGCAGGAGATTAAAAGTTTTTACGTTCATCTGGTCGTCTATTTGTTTGTCAATGTCGCTCTTGTCGTGTTAAACCTGATCGTATCACCGGGTCAGCTCTGGTTTTACTGGACAACGTTTGGTTGGGGTATCGGTCTTGCAGCACATGCAATCAGCGTCTATGGCAAGGTGAGTATTTTTGGAGACAACTGGGAAGAGGAGAAAATTCGGACCTATATGGAAAAATATAGAAAATAATGTGAAACAGGCATTCTGGTGCTTGATACAATGATTAGACCATGCGATGGAGGCATGGTTTTTTTTGTAAAAATAACATTGTTTGTATTATTTCAAAACATGGTATAGAAAATGTAGTACATACAATTAATGTAACATACAAAATATAAAAAAGCAGGTGCATAATAATGATTAAGCCGGGCGGGAAAATAGCAGTTGTCGGAGACGGAGTTGCAGGGATTGTTGCCTCCTATTTATTAAGCAGAGAATATGATGTCGTTCTTTATGAAAAAAATGATTATCTCGGCGGACATACCCGTACCGTTGAGGTAACAGAAAATGATGGTACCATCCGGCCTGTTGATACAGGCTTTATTGTATTTAATGACCATACCTATCCAAATTTTATTCGCTTTATTGAGCAATTAGGGGTGGAATCCAGGGAAAGTAATATGTCTTTTAGCTATTATGATGAAATGTCAGGATTTCAGTATGCCGGAACAAACCTAAACGGTCTTTTTGCCCAAAGAATCAATATCATCACACCCTCATTTTACAGGATGCTTTTTGATATTCGTCGTTTTGGTAAGCTGGGACTAGATGATTTGGAAAAAGGATTACTTGAAGAGATGTCACTCGGTGACTATGTAAAAAAAAATCAATTTTCAGAAGTATTTACCAATCAGTATTTAAAACCGATGGGTGCAGCCATCTGGTCAACACCGGCCGGGCAGATTCTCGATTTTCCGGCATCAAACTTTGTTAAGTTTTTTAGAAATCACGGACTTCTGAGTTTAACAGATCGCCCAATATGGAGGACGATTCAGGGAGGTAGTTATCGCTATGTACAGGCGTTTGAAAAACAATTCAGCGGTCAAATCAGATTGCATGAGCCTGTAAGGAGCATTATAAGAACCGATGAAGGGGTACAAATCGAAACTGAATCTAATCACTCTGAAAGGTATGATGCAGTTGTCATTGCTGCTCATGCGGATCAGGCACTTCGGATGCTTTCAGATCCGTCTGAAAGAGAAAAGGAACTACTGGGAAAATGGGAGTACTCGGTTAATAAAACGGAACTGCACACAGATGCCACAGCGCTGCCTCCTCTAAGAAATGCCTGGGCTTCCTGGAATTACTGTAAAGAAAAAGAAGCCACAGAAAAAGATCCTGTATCCCTTTCTTATTACATGAATCTGTTACAGGGGCTTGAAACTCCTATAGATTATTGCGTGACACTAAACCGCCTTAAAGAAATAGAGCGGGAAAAAGTGATTAAAACCATTATGTATGAGCATCCCATTTATACGCGTGATTCCGTTTTTACCCAGCCATATTTGCAAGAGATAAACGGAAAGCAAAACACCTATTTTTGTGGTAGTTATTTTAATTATGGATTTCATGAAGATGCAGTTAGCTCAGCTGTAGAAGTCGGAAAATATTTTGGGATATCATTATGAGAAAATCAGCTGATAAACAACGCTACAAAAGCTCAAAAATATATGTGGGAGAAGTATCACATGCCCGCTTAAAACCAATAAAAAATATATTTAAATATCCATTGCCTTTTTTTGCTTTCAATCTAAATGCGTTAGAGGACCTCGATAAAGAGTTACCTTTGTTTTCATATAATAAAAAAAACGTTGTATCGTTATACGATGCAGACTATGTCAAAGGATTCGGCACAATCTATGAAAAAGTTCTGAAACTGCTAGAAGACAAGCCATATCAAAAAGAGATTACGCATATTTTTTTAGTGACGAATCCCCGATATTTTAATTATATTTTTAATCCTGTCAGTTTCTTTTATTGTTACAACGCTGATGATGAAGTCGTATGCATCATTGCTGAAGTAAATAACACCTTTCATGAAAGACATTTCTATATTCTTGATCAGGAGAATAAAGTTCCGGACCAGAATGTATGGGTTTTTGGTAAGAGAAAAGCATTTCATGTCTCTCCTTTTAATGATATGGAAGGAACCTATATCTTTAGTTTTACAGAAATCGCTGAGTCAATAAAAATTCAGATTCTTCTTAATAAGGAAGAAGAACCTTTTTTATTTGCCCAGCTAAAAGGAAGATCGCAAAAACTCAATCATACAAATTTACGGGCACTACTATTACGAAAACCTATGACAGCGATGCTTAATTACCCAAGAATTCTTCAGCAAGCTGCTAACTTATATTTAAGGAAAGGATTGAACGTATACGTGAAACCAGTGTTAAGTAACCCGATGTCTATGACAGTAAAGGAAATCGGAGCCAAGGAAAAATTTGCAATGAATAAAGTGTTTGCTTTTCTTGAAAAATTTGAAGAAGGAAAGATCATCATGACTTTGCCGGATCATCAGGAAAAGGTATTCGGAGATCCTAAGTCCGAAAAAGTTGTGAGGATGCATGTTTATGAATATCTTTTTTTCTGGAATCTGGTAAAATACGGAGATATTGCTTTTGGCGAGGGATATACAAAAAAATTATGGGATTGTGATGACTTGACTGGAGTTCTGGAAATCTTTATTGATAACAGACCCTATGCCAATGAGCAGGAATTTAGCAGGAGAAGCTTCTCAAGAATCACGAACCGGCTGCAACATCTCTTAAATCATAACAGCATAAAAAATAGCGCAAAAAACATAGAAGCTCATTATGATCTTAGTAATGAATTTTTTGAATCTTTTCTGGATCCTTCAATGATGTATTCAAGTGCCATTTTTAAGAATTGTGAAGAGGATCTTGAATCAGCGCAATACAGAAAAGTCCATCGTATGATTGATACTGCACAAATCCGTCCTGGGGATCATGTATTGGAAATCGGATCAGGCTGGGGAACATTGGCTGTTGAAGCGGTTAAAAAGACAGGCTGTAAAGTGACAACCATAACCTTGTCAAAAGAACAACAAAAGCTAGTTCAGGAGCGAATAAAAAAAGAAGGGTTAGAAGATCATATATCAGTAGAAATACGTGACTACCGGCTGATGGAGGGACAATTTGATAAGATCATTTCGATTGAAATGTTTGAAGCTGTAGGACATGAGAATTTTGAAACCTTTTTCAAATCGTTGGATCGTCTTCTTAAACCGGACGGGCTTATCGCTATGCAGGTCATAACGATTGCCGATGAAAACTATGAATCATATAAAAATGGCGTGGATTGGATTCAAAAGTACATTTTCCCGGGTGGTCATGTTCCTTCTTTATCTGCAATAACTGAGGCGATGCAAAAGTCATCTCCTTTTATGATGGAACACCTTGAAAATTTTGGCATCCATTATGCGGAGACACTAAGAAGGTGGAGAGAAAGATTTAAAGACAATGAAGAGCATATTGCGGAATTGGGTTTTGATGAGGAATTCAGAAGAATCTGGGAGTATTATCTGTGCTATTGCGAAGCTGGATTCAACAAAAGAGTCCTGGGACTGTTGCAGTTTGTAATGACTCGTCCAAATAACAGGTGTCTTCCTGATAAAGTATAAAATAATTATGGGTTTGATGGCAAAAAAGCCGGGTTTCGATTAGATTCCCGGCTTTTTTATGCCCATTTTTTTGTAAAAGAAGCCTATACCTCCCACATTACTGACTGGGCGTGATTTATCATATTTTCTTTAAGCCTGTATGATAAAGCCATCGAAAGGAGGTGAAAACAATGCCAGTATTAGTAAATCCACTGGATTCAAAAATGGTTCTTGAATTTCAGACCGGGATTGATGATGACGGAAAAGCAATTGTTAAAAAGAAAAGTTTTGCACGCATAAAAGCAGAGCTTACAAATGAAGATTTTTATCAGTTAGCTGCCATTATTTCCGGACTTCAGCAACATATGGTCAATGAAATTTACAGAGATGACCTTATGACACTCGAACAGGAATAATCTATCACAACTAATTACAACGGGAAAGGAGGACGATTATGGAGACAACAGTATTAGAATTGCAATTTGTAAGTGTTGCCGGAAGAAGATTTTCATTAACGATTAATGATCCAAAAGAAAATCTAACCGAAGAGGCAGTTAAAACAGCGATGGAGCAGATCGTGGCGATCAACGCTTTTAGAACCACAACAGGCGATGTAGCAGCAGCTGCTGGTGCAAGAATTGTAACAAGAAGTGTAAACCGTATCTATGAAGAAGCGTAAAAAAACAAAAGCTAAATCAGAGGGGGTTCTTGCTCCCTCTGATTGTTAATCGAGAATATTTCGAAAATAAAAAAAGGAGGAATAATACAATTTATGGAAGAGATATTGATCAGTATCGGCAACTATGGATTTCCGATGGTCGTTTCTGCGTATCTGTTAGTCAGAGTGGAGCAAAAACTTAATGCTTTAACAATCTCTATCAGATCTTTAGCAGGGGTTATTGAGGGAAGGAGTTCATAACGATGAGATACTGGGAAGGCATTGTGATTCATCATTCAGCAAGTCCTTCTGCTACCTGGCAGGGGACTTTTTTTAATAAGATCAATGCTGATAATATAAGGCAGTGGCATATCGAAAAAGGATATGGCGATATAGGATACCATTTTGTAATCGACCGTGACGGTCTGGTACAGGCAGGCAGAAATCTTGAGTTAACCGGGGCTCATTGCCGGGCCGGACAGCGAAACCATAAAAGCATAGGCATTTGTCTAAGTGGTAATTTTCAGCACGAATCGCCGACACCGTACCAGATGCAGGCATTACTGATCCTGGTAAAACAACTGCAACAAAAGTATGCCATAACAAAAAACATGGTCGAATTGCATGGAAATGTTGTTGGAGCCAGTACACTTTGTCCCGGCCGTTTTTTTCCTGTAAGCTACTTCTACAGCCATATTAATTGAAAGAGTAGTTTAAAGAATATTTTTTAAAGGTAAAGGGAAGATGCCAGTTAAAAAAGGAGTGGAAAAATATGAAAAGAAAAACCCCTATTGTATTACTGATTTTATTTTTCTTTTTCAGCAGTATATCATTTGCTGTGGTAACAGAAAACGGACAGGCCGGACCGGGAGAGGTGCAGATTACGACGGTACTGGAAACTGATGAAAGAGCGTATTCGTACCAGTTAAGAAAGGTACGCAGACTGATGGTCATGATCGAAGATGAGGAGCTAAAAGAAGAATATAAGGATAAGGTCGATGAAGTCGAAGCTTTTGATGCTTCTTATACTGAAAAGCTTGACACCCTGCAAATGATAGAGGAAGAAATTCTGACCATTATTAATGGCAATCAAAGCCTACAAAGAAAGCAGGCT
>SKKY01000105.1 GCA_007123515.1 Clostridia bacterium | reverse complement strand
TATGAATGTAGATACACTTATCGCAAAAGGGTTACCGGACAATGTTCTTCGTTATGCTGTCAGAAAAAGAGTGGCCCGAAAACTCTATCGCAAAGAAGGATTGTCCATTGAAGAAAAAAGACAGATGCTCCGAGAATTTGTTGATGATTTAAAAAATCAGCCGATTGCGATTGATACAAGCAAAGCCAACGAGCAGCATTATGAAGTGCCGGCAGAATTTTTTGAAAAAGTACTCGGAGCCCGGCTGAAATACAGCAGCGGATACTGGCCAGAAGAGGTGCCTCTAAAAGAGGCCTGGAAAGATCTTGATCAAGCCGAAGAGAAAATGTTTGCCCTGACATGTAAACGAGCTGGAGTTCAGGATGGACAGTCAATTCTTGATCTTGGATGTGGATGGGGTTCTTTATCCTTTTATCTGGCGGAAACCTTTCCTTCTACTGAGATAACAGCCTTGTCTAACTCCCGCTATCAGAGAGAATATATTGAAAAAAAAGCGGCTGACAAACAGCTGACAAATATTAATGTCATAACTGCAGATATTAATGAATTTGAATTTGAGAATCAAAAACAATTTGACCGTGTTATTTCCATTGAAATGTTTGAGCATATGAGAAATTATGAGCGTTTGATGGAAAAAGCAGCGTCCTTTTTAAAAAAAGACGGTAAACTGTTTGTGCATATTTTTACCCACCACACCGATCCTTTTCTATATGAGGATACGTCCGGCAAAGACTGGATGACCCGCTACTTCTTTGCTGGCGGAACGATGCCTAGTGCTGATTTGCTTCACTATTTTACAAAAGACCTTTACCTAGAAGATCAGTGGGCTGTCTCCGGATCTCATTACCAAAAAACACTGGAATCCTGGCTAAGTAAAATGGATCAGCAGGAAAAAGAGATTATGAAGCTTTTTAAAGATACATACGGCAAAAGAGACGCCAGAAAATGGTGGCATTACTGGCGCCTCTTTTTTATAGCTTGTGCTGAATTTTTCGGATATCACGAGGGCAATGAATGGTTTGTCAGCCATTACCTTTTTGGCAAAAGATAATCCGGTTCTTTAAGTGTTGAGAGCATGTCACATTCTTTTTCCTATTTTCATTTATATCTTGTAAACACTTAAGAATATTTTATATTTTATTTGCCGGCTTTTTATGGTATATAACTATTGTATCATAAAGAAAAATTCTTAAGTCAAAAAGGTGGAGATGTTTATATGAAAAAAGGGACTCGAAAAATACATACCGGAAAAAGCCCTTACGGAGTGGTGTCTACCGCTTCTAAGTATGCAACAAAGGCCGGAATGGCTGTGCTGGAAAATGGTGGTAATGCGGTTGATGCGGCAGCAGCCTGTGCCATTTGTTTAGGAGTATCAGAACCGCAGGCTTCCGGAATCGGTGGCCAGTCAATGGCTATTTTATATTTAAAGGATCAGGACAGACTCTTTAGTCTCGACGGCTCTTCAAGAGCCCCCTATAATATTCAACCTGATAATTTGCCGGCGAAACCAATTAAAGTAGGTATCCGTTCAACGACAGTACCTTCGACAGTTGCCACGGTCGGCTATATGCATGAGAACTATGGTAAGTTACCTCTAAAAGAAGTGTTACAACCGTCCATCGATGTGGCTAATAATGGTTTTAGAGTATCAGCGCTCATTCATAATCTTTTAAAACAGGAAGAGGAAAGACTCCGATATGATCCCGGCGTTTATAAAAACTTTTTTGTTGATGGAAAGGTTGCCGATGCGGGTCATATTATAAAGCAGCCGGAATTAGCAGAAACTCTGCAAACGCTGGCTGACTATGGTTGGGAAGAATTTTATACCGGATCGATCGCTCAGAGAATCGTTGAGGATATGGAAGAACGAAATGGATTAATTACCTTAGCTGATTTAGCCCAAATCCCTTATCCGCTGGAAAGAGATGTGCTGGAAACTACCTATCGCGGAAGAAGGGTTGCTACTTTTCCACCTCCCGGAGCCGGAAGAGTCTTAATTCAGCTATTAAATATCCTGGAACGCTTTGACTCCTCCGTTTTAGATCCCGAAGATGAGATCGGAGCACTTATTTTCGCACTGGCTTTCCGTTTTGCCCTGACTGACAGAAAAAAGCTGCCGATTCATCCCAATTACTACCTGCAAAGCATGAACCAGTTAATGATTGATAAGGGCTATGCCAAAGAGATCGCAGAAAAAATATATAACATTGGTAAATTTTATATGGGTGATGGATTTACTGCTCCTCCTCACTCTGGTGAGACAACACACTTATCGGTGATTGATAAAGACGGGAATGCCGTAGGTATCACCCAATCAATTGAACTTGTATTTGGATCTAAGACAATCGCTAAAGGTCTTGGTTTTTTCTACAACAACTATATGAGTGCCTATGATTATAAGGATATGACTCACCCTTTCTACCTTGTTCCCGGTGCAAAGCCTTTTAGCAGTGTGGCTCCTACGATTATCTTTAATGGTGACCAGGTAGAGTATCTTCTCGGCAGTCCGGGAAGTGAACGGATTTCAACTAGTGTTGTTCAGGTAATCTCCAGACTGATTGATAAAAAAATGCCTCTGGATCAGGCCATCGCCGCACCCAGGTTTCATTCTTCTCATTATGGGGTGCTGCAGATAGAAAAAGAGCGTTTTAATCAGCAGGTAATTGATAATCTTGAACGAACAGGCTTTGACATACGAAAACGCGGGCGTTACAGTTTCTATTTAGGGTGTGTGCAGGGTGTTAAAGCACCGGTAAATGATGAAGATCCTTTTTACTATGGTGCTGCTGATCCCAGAAGAGATGGGAGTGCCGGTGGTCCGGAACAGATAAAAAGAAGGGAGAATGATCAGTAAATGAAAATTGCTATCGTTTATAACTACGAAAGTCAGGCTGTTATTAATCTTTTTGGCACGGCCAATAAAGAAAAGTACGGTCTGGATACGATAAAAAATATCCAGAAAGGGCTGGCTAAGGGTGGGCATCAGGTAAAAACCTTTGAAGGGGATAAAAATATCATTTCTAATCTTGAAAAGTTTATGCCGGCTGTTATTTCCGGGGAAAGACCTGGGCTGGTTTTTAATTTAAGTTATGGTATACAGGGTAAAGGACGCTATATGCATATCCCGGGAATCCTTGAAATGCTTGGAATTCCCTATTTTGGCTCAGGACCGGAAAGCCATGCTGTGGCTCTTGATAAGGTTCTGACAAAAATGGTTCTGTTGCAAAAAGGACTTCCAACTCCAAACTTTGCCGTTCTTGATACGCCGAATTCTCCTATAAAAGAAAATCTTACGTACCCTCTGATTGTTAAACCTAAAAGCGAGGCTGTTTCTTTTGGCCTTAAGGTGGTGCATAACGAGGATGAATTGCGTGAAGGTGTCAAAAATATTTATGAACAATTCAAATCGCCGACTCTGGTGGAGGAATTTATTCAGGGCCGTGAGCTCAATGTCGGTCTGATCGGTAATGGGGATAACTTAATTGCCATGCCTGCCCTTGAGCTTGTCTTTGGGGAAGGAGAACAAATATTTACCTATGAAGACAAAATAAAAACCAGTGGCCGGACTGTAGAGTCCGTCTGCCCGGCGCCTATTACTCCAGAGCAGGAGGAAACAATAAAACAGCTGGCTATCGATACTTTTAATGCGCTTGATTGCTATGATTGTGCCCGGGTTGATTTCCGAATGGATCATGAAGGAAATTTCTATATTCTGGAAGTAAATTCCATGGCCAGTCTCGGTTTAGGCGGTTCTTATGTCTATGCAGCATCTAAAATGGGTTTTGATTACAGCGGCTTAATGAATAAACTGATTGAAGTGGCCTCGGAGAGATATTTTGGTCCGTATGGCTTAGCCAATTTTTATGAAGATGCTGATAATAAGTCGATTAAAATGTTTAATACCGTTACCAAAAACCGGGACCGCATCGAAAAAGATCTTCGTCTCTGGACCAGTACACCGAGCTGGACAAATGATGCCGTCGGACTGGCAACCGTTAAAAAACGAATAACTGAACGGCTAACGAAACTTGGTTTAAAAGAGGTCGATGCTTTTACTAATAAACGCTCTGGCTGGCTCTATGAAACAAAAGCTGGTTTTACAGATGGTACTTTATTGGCTGTACCAATTGATATTCCCGGCAAAAGAGAAGGGTATCCGATTCCGTTTAGAATTGATGAAGAATGGCTTCATGGAGAAGGAATCGCCTCTAGCCGAAGCGGAATTGTTACCATCCTGAGTGCCTTAAGCGCTCTAAAAGAAAACCGCAGCCTTAATACTCGCAAAATCGGTATCTTTTTCTATGCTGATGAAGGCCGGGGTATGCGTTACAGTCACCACCTTCTGCAACAAGCTGCCACACGAGCAAAACAGGTGCTGGTCTTACAGCCGGGCCTTAAGAATGGCCGGGTCTTTGATCAGCGCAGAGGCTCGACAAAGTACAGCCTGATTATTGAAGGAGATCCAAAACGAATCGGCAGCACATCAAATCAGGTAGATGTATTAAGCTATTTTTTTGATAAAGTCGATAAAATAAAAAAGTTAAGCAATCCGGAAAAAAAGCTGAGTGTCGCTGTTCAGGATTTGCAAGCAGAACGATACAGCATATTGCTTCCCCACAGAGTAACCGCTACGATTTATGTCACCTATATCAATGCTGCACAAGCAAAAAATGCGGAAGAAGAACTGCGTAAACTGATAAATACCAGAACCCGGAACATCAATACCTTTTTGGAAAAATTAGAAGATCGTCCTCCTCTTTTACGCAAACGTTCTAATCCGGCGATAAAAAAGTTATCATCGCTTTCAAAAGACTGGAGTGTCCCCTTTGGAACTGAGTCGAGCCTTTTACCAAGTGCCGCAGGCGAAATTGATAAAAACATCCCGGCTGTTTGCGGAATGGCTCCGCATTCTAAAGATATTTATACACCCGGAGAAGCGGTTAACCGCCGGGAATTGATCGAAAAAATACTTTTACTATCTTTGTTCTTAGCAAGTGATGAGAATTAAAAAAAAGCCGGTTTATCCGGCTTTTTTTAATTCATTGTTATATTTTTTATTATTCTTCCTTCTTTAATGACCATTTTCAAAAGTTTTAGATAATCAAGATCCTCTAATGGATTGTGAGTAAGGATCACCAGATCGGCCAGATACCCTTCTTTAATTTCTCCAAGATCTTCAAGGTTTAGTAATTGTGCTGGCTGAACGGTCATCATCCTAAGTATTTCTGCATTAGTGAAGCTCCCTTTTTCTGCTAAAAAAACAGCCTGGTTCACTATTTCTTCTACTGGGTTATTTGTGGTTCCGGCATCTGTCCCTATGACAACATTGGTCTTATGCTTCATATTACTGATCGTAGCCTGAATGCGTTCAAGATGGAGCGGTTCGTTACTGATCGTATAACTTTTCGGAAGAGCCGTACCGTAGACCACACCTTTTTCCTTCATTCTGTCTATTTCTTTTTCCAGAATCTCTGTGCCGCTTTCTGTTCTCCAGCTTGCGTGTTCAATATAGTCGATCCCGGCATCCAGCGCATAGCTAACTCCTTCTTTTGTATGAACGTGCGCCATGACTTTAAAACCTTTTTGGTGAACATAATCAGTCAGCTCTTTTATCTGTACATACGTATATTGATCTTTAAGGTCACTGCTTCCCGGTGTCATATTTCCTCCTGATATAACCAACTTGATAAAATCAACACCCTTAGCGATAAGAAAGTCAGCGGATTTTTTCATTTCTTCGATTGTATCAGCCTCCAGACCAACAAAATGGATGTGTCCTTTTGTTATCGTTATTGCCTCACCGGAGGTAATAATTCTGGGAGCCGCTATGACTCCCTCTTCGCTTTCCCTGCGAATTCGCAAGATTACGTCAGACACACTGCCACAGTCTCTTACAGTGGTGATGCCGGCATTTATGGCCTTCCTGCAGTTAATTAGGCTGGTCTGGTACAGCATGGCCTGATCTGAGTCTAAAAAATCCTGTAAAGGTTTTTTGCCGGCCGAGAAGGTAAGGTGCAGGTGGCTGTCTATCAGACCGGGAAGTACATATTTGTCTTTAGCATCGATTACAAGATGATCTTGCAATTCTTGGATTAATACCTGGTCGGTATCTATAATTTTTTCAATTCGTTTCTGGTCAATAAAAATGGCTCGATTTTCTGCAACAGTCCCTTTTTCTACATCAATCAGCCCATTAGTTAAAATAATAATCTTCATTTTTGCCTGCCTTTTAACAAAACAAACACTACTTGCGAAGCCCGCAAGTAGTGCCGAATTTTTATTTTTTTTCTCTTTTAAAACACATAAACCAGTCTAAGCAATAAGTATCTTCATCAGAAGATTCCATTCTGTCTTTAGCCACTCCACAGGAACCTGGTGGCGGTACGATAACATCATCCCCTGGTCTCCAGTCAGCCGGTGTGGCAATGCCTTCAGCATCGGCTTTTTGCAGCGCCTGAATGATTCTTCTGATTTCATCCATGTTTCTGCCGGTGGATAAGGGATAGTACAGGATGGTTCTGATAATTCCCTTAGGGTCAATGATAAAGACAGCTCTGACAGCCTGGGTTGAGGAAGCATTAGGCTGTAACATCCCAAACATTTTCGAAACATCCATTTTCAAGTCTTCAATAAGAGGGAAATTCACTTCGATATCTTTCATCCCGTTATATTCAATTTTTTCCTTAATCGTTCTAAGCCAGGCAATATGAGCATAAATTGAGTCAATAGATAAAACTAATAATTCTGTGTTCATTGACTTAAACTCTTCAGCCATGTTGGCAAAGGTCATAAATTCTGTTGTGCAAACGGGTGTAAAATCAGCTGGATGGCTAAAGAATATGACCCATTTACCTTTGTAATCTGCAGGGAAATTAATATCCCCTTGTGTAGTTTTTGCCTTAAATTCCGGAGCGGGATCTCCGATTAAAGGCATTCTGTTTATGGCTTGCTCTTCCATTTTCACACTCTCCTTTTAGTAGTTTTCTACAAAGATTTCAAAATGTTCTTGTGTATGGATGCAGGCCGGACAAATTTCCGGTGCGAATTTGGTTTCTACAATATATCCGCAATTTCCGCACTTCCAATTTGATTTTGAATCTTTTTCAAAAACTTTATTATTTTTAATGTTATCGGCTAATTTTCTAAATCTTGTTTCGTGGCTTTTTTCTGCATCGGCAATCATTCTGAATGCAGTGGCGATTTCAATAAATCCTTCCTCTTTTGCCACATCAGCAAAAGCCGGATATAACTCATCCCATTCTTCATGTTCCCCTTCAGCTGCAGCGATTAGATTATCAAAAGTATTGCCTTGGGCCACTGGATATTCAGCGGTAATTTCGATCATCGCCGGCAGTTCGCCCTGAAGTCCTTCAATAAGAAATTTATAAAAACGTTTGGCATGTTCTTTTTCGTTGTCGGCTGTTTCAATAAAAATGTTTCTCATTTGCTTGTATCCTTCTTTATCGGCAACGGAAGCATAGTACGTATATCGGTTTCTTGCCTGTGATTCTCCCGCAAATGATTTAAGTAAATTTTCTGCTGTTTTAGTTCCTTTTAAACTTGTCATATGGTACCCCCCTGATTTTTTAGTTTTCTTTACAATGTTTGCATATCCCTTTTAAAATTACATCTTTTTCTTTAACCTCATAACCCTCTAAGAATTTGTTGCTTTTGATGTTTTCAAAATTGACCGGAAAATCATAAACAGATCCACAATGATCGCATTTAAAATGACCATGCTGATCTGTAATCGGATCATAGCGGGATTCAGAGCTTTCTATATTTAACGCTCTGACGATTCCTGACTCTAAAAACAGATTTAATGTATTATAGATGGTTGTTTTTGAGAGGGTCGGTATTTCTGGATGTAACGACACATAGATTTCATCAACAGTAGGATGTTTTTTGTTTTCTAGCAGATATTCTAATATCTTAATTCTTTGAAAGGACGGTTTGATATTGTTATTTATCAAAATCCGAGATATTCTTTCAATGTTTTGATTCATTGAGATCCTCCTCATCCAGAAAACAACGACTTTTTTTGTAATTGTTACATTTTTATTTTAGTTACAAAAAAAGCTATTGTCAATCATTTTTTTTAAACTACTTATTCCGAATGTATTTATACCCTCTTGTATTACTTTAGAAACTTGTTATTCAATCGTTCTGACAGCATTAAAATTGAGGTCTTCTTCTTTATAGGCTGTCTTTGTCTCATCAGGATAACCAATGGCAATGATTGATAACACTTTAAATGATTTGGGAATCTCAAGTAATTCTTTGATATAGTCTTCAGAGGAAATGGACTCATCTTTTTGCCGTAAACGGATTTGGATCCAACAGCTTTTAAGGCCGAGATCCTCTGCCTGCAATTGGGTAATAATTGTGGCAATCGAGCCATCCTCGATCCACACATCACTTTTTGTCTCATCGCCTATAACAACAACGGCCAGGGGCGCTCCTTTTAAAAAGGAGGATCCATGGCTCTTTGACTGGCTTAATTTTTCAATCAGCTCTTTGTTTTCAATAAAGATAAACTCCAAAGGATATAGGCTTCTTGAGGACGGTGCTAGTAGAGCGGCTTTTTTTAAAAGATCGGTTTTCTCTTTTTCCACTCTTTTTGGTTCAAACTTACGTATGCTTCTTCTTTCTCTTAATAGGTTAATCATCGTAACACCCTTTCAATAAAAATTTCGGATAATTGCGTCTGTATTGCCTTACCCATAAAACCACTAAAAAATGCAAGGATTATTAACATAGATTTAATGGTATTGATGTAGCACAAGATGTATAATCTATATAAGTCAATCTTAATATGCTTATATGAATCAAGGAGGCAAGTTATGAATTTTAAAAAAGCACTCATCGCCACTGATTTTTCTAAACAGTCAAATCAATTACTGGCTTGTGTAAAAGAACTGATTACATTTGGTTTGGAAGAACTGGTTCTTTTGCATGTTGTAGACATTCAGGCTGCCGGAGGAAATGCGGCGGAACTGCAACTTCACAATCAGGAAAAACTAAATTTTGAGAAACAAAAGCTTGAAGATGAAAATCTTACTGTTACTGCCTTATCAGTAATTGGTTTTCCTTCGGCTGAAATTGAAAGAGTAGCTGATGAAGAAAACGTTTCAGTTATTCTTATTGCATCACATGGAAAAGGTTTCATAAAAAATGTGTTTATAGGAAGTACGGCTTCAAAAATTATCCGATCATCAAAGCACACGATATACCTTGAGAAATACCAGGAAATCCTGCAGGGTGTCTGTAAAAAGACGTATTCGGGTAACTTTAAGAAAGTTTTGATACCGCTTGATTTTTCCGACATGTCAGAGGCTCTGGTTAATCAATTGAGTACTTCCGGTTTTCCGATTGAAGAACTTATTTTCACTCATGTTATTCATACCTCTGAGCATTTAGACACAGCATCGGTCCTTCATAAGGAAGCCGGGGAGAAATTTGAGAAAATACAAGAACGTTTACAGCCCTATTTTTCGAACATTTCCTATGTTGTTAATCAAGGTGTAGCTTCTAATAAAATATTAGACCTCGCTCAAAAAGAGAATGTCTCTTTAATTATGATTCCTAAAAGAAGTAAAGCGACACTGGTCGATAAAATTCTTGGAACGGTATCAGAAAAAATTGTGCAACAGTCTTTTTGTTCAGTACTGTTGCTTTCAGAATATGATTTAAGAAAGGATTTGTTATGAGTAATAAAAAATTAGAAGGTATGGGTTTTTTTGAAAGATATCTGTCCGTGTGGGTGGGCCTTTGTATTATCATCGGACTAGCCATCGGCCAGTTTCTGCCTGTAATACCGGAGACCCTAAGCCGTTTTGAAAGGGCTAATGTGTCGATTCCGGTGGCGGTGCTCATTTGGCTGATGATATACCCTATGATGCTTAAAATTGATTTTGACAGCATTCTGCAGGCCGCTAAGAAGCCTAAAGGATTGATTGTTACCTGTTCTGTTAACTGGTTAATCAAACCTTTCTCGATGTTTTTGATTGCTTATTTATTTATAAAGGTTTTATTTGCTCCGTTTATTGATGCCGAACTTGGAACACAGTACCTGGCAGGAGCGGTATTGCTCGGCGCGGCACCTTGTACAGCTATGGTTTTTGTCTGGAGTCATTTAACAAAAGGTGATCCGGCCTATACTTTGATTCAGGTAGCTGTAAACAACCTGATCTTACTTGTTGCCTTTACGCCGATTGTAGCTTTTTTACTTGGAATCACTGATGTCTTTGTTCCTTATAACACTTTGTTTTTATCCGTATTTCTCTTTATCGTCATTCCTCTGGTCTTTGGCTATCTTTCGAGAAAGCTGGTCATAAATAAAAAAGGCCTTGATTATTTTGAAAATGTCTTTTTAAAAAGTTTCGGAAACGTTACCGTCATTGGATTATTACTCACACTTATTATCATCTTCTCCTTCCAGGGAGAGGTCATTCTTAATAATCCGTTCCACATTGTATTGATCGCTATCCCATTAATATTACAGACATTCTTTATCTTCGGGATCGCTTACGGATGGGCTAAGTTGTGGAAATTGCCTCATAATATCGCTGCACCTGCGGCATTGATCGGATCAAGCAATTTCTTTGAGTTAGCGGTTGCTGTAGCCATTGCCCTATTCGGCCTAAACTCAGGCGCAACACTTGTCACCGTAGTCGGAGTACTCGTAGAAGTACCGCTAATGCTTTATCTGGTAACCATTGCCAACAAAACAAAACATCACTTTGCTTAAGATGTGTCCCAAAAAGGCAAACCATCAGGGACGTTTCCCTCTGGTAAACCAGAGGGAAACGTCCCTGATGAAC
>SKKY01000050.1 GCA_007123515.1 Clostridia bacterium | reverse complement strand
AGATTTCAGAGAGAGTATTAAAGTATTCTGAAATGGAGAATAGTCTTAACCGAGCATTGATTCTTGCCGATAAAACAGCAGATACTTTAAAAACAGAAGCGATTGCTGAAGGTGAACGGATTATTACTGAAGCTAATAGAAAAGCCGAAGAGATACTTAATAAAGCTGAGAATGATGCACATTCTTTTCATACAGTAAACCTTGAATTAATAGATAAAGCGGATGCTTTCAAACAAAATTTAATTAGCTTGTTTGAAACTCAGATTGCCTCAATCAGAGAGTCCTCTATGATCACTGAAGATATTGCCTTCAAAAAGGAATTAGAAGAGATAGCCCATCAGCAAGCAGAAGAAGATAAAGTAATACCTGATACAACGCATCAGGAAAACTCTGTTGAAAATAAAAGTAGTGAAGAACCTGACTTCTCAGAAGATTTTGAAGATCGATTTGAAGAGGCTGGTTTTGATGATGAAGAGGAAGACGCATTTAAAAACAAAGTATTTACTTTCCTCGATAAATAGCCATAACGGTTGACTTATCTTACGAAATATCTTATATTTTAATATATTATGAAAAATGGTACAAACAATGACCAGGAGAGTAGTTCACAAATCTCTTACAGCGAGTTCAGGTTGGTGGAAGCTGAGCAGCGGATGACTGAATGAAGATCACCTGTGAGTTTCCTGTGTGAATACAGTAATGCAGGACGCATCAACCGGCGTTAATGGTATAGAGTGATACAAGAAGAATATACATTTGTATTACAAGGGTGGTACCGCGATAATTTCGTCCCTTGAGGGCGATTTTTTTATACATTTTTTTAATAGCAAGGTTTAATTTTTAAGGAGGAAAAGAATGGAAAAGTTTGATTATGGTAAAACATTGAATTTACCAGTAACAGAATTTCCGATGCGAGGAAATTTACCGGCTAAAGAACCGGAAGTAGTAAAAAAATGGGAAGAAATGAAGCTCTATGAAATGGTAAATGAGAGAAACAGGGGTAATGAAACATTTATTCTTCATGATGGGCCTCCCTATGCAAACGGAGATATTCATTTAGGTCATACACTAAATAAAATTTTAAAAGATATAATAGTTAAGTATAAAACACAAAAAGGACATTTCTCTCCTTATGTGCCTGGATGGGACACCCATGGTCTTCCTATTGAATTACGAGCCATTAAAGAGAGGGGATTAGATCCCCATGCTGATAGGGTTAAGTTTCGTAAGCAATGTGAAGATTATGCGATGAAATATGTAGAGATACAAAAAGAACAATTTAAGAGACTTGGTGTTAGAGGCGACTGGGATAATCCCTACATTACTCTGACGCCGGATTATGAAGCAGAACAAATCGGAGTTTTTGGTGATATGGCTATGAAAGGCTATATCTATAAGGGATTAAAGCCCGTTAACTGGTGTCATGATTGCGGGACAGCGCTTGCAGAGGCTGAAATCGAATACAAAAACAAACATTCCTACTCGATCTATGTTAAATTTCCTGTCTTTGACGGAAATGGTGTGATAGACGAAGATGTGTCTGCTGTGATCTGGACCACAACACCTTGGACAATTCCTGCAAACCTTGCCATTGCCGTTCATCCGGATTTTGATTATCAGGTAGTAGAGAAAAACGGAGAAAAACTACTCATTGCAAAAGACCTGGTTGAAACGGTATTTAAAGCTATAAAATCTGAAGAACCTTATACAGTGATTAAAGAGCTGAAAGGTAAAGATCTTGATCAGATTGTTTGCCGTCATCCTTTTATGGACAGAGAATCGCTGATTATTATGGGGCAGCATGTTACTTTAGAAACGGGAACAGGATTGGTTCACACAGCTCCGGGTCATGGTGTTGATGACTTTGAGGTTGGAAAGCTCTATAATCTGGAGGTCTTATCTCCGGTTAATAACAGCGGAGTCTTTACAACAGAGGCTGGTCCTTATGCGGGCCTTAAAGTGGATAAAGCAAATAAAATTATTGTTGATGATCTAACAAATTCCGGACATATGCTTGGCTGGCATATGCTGGAGCATTCTTATCCGCATTGCTGGAGATGCAGTAGCCCTACGATCTTCAGAGCAACTGAACAATGGTTTGCCTCGATTGAAGGCTTTAGAAAACAGGCACTTGAGGAGATTGAAAAAGTAAAGTTTATTCCAGCCTGGGGTAAAGATCGGATTTACAATATGGTTGCTGAAAGAAGTGACTGGTGTATTTCGAGACAAAGAACCTGGGGTGTTCCGATACCGATTTTCTATTGTGCAGATTGTAATATAGAAATTATTAATCAGAAGACGATTAGTCATATTCAGGATCTTTTCCGGGAACACGGGTCTAACATTTGGTTTGCTAAGGAAGCTGATGAATTAATTCCTGAGGGCTTAACTTGTGAAAAATGTTCTTCAAATCGTTTTGAAAAAGAAACGGATATTATGGATGTCTGGTTTGATTCCGGATCTTCTCACAAAGCGGTATTAACCACAAGAACCGATCTTTACAGGCCTGCTGACTTATACCTTGAAGGCAGTGATCAGCATAGGGGATGGTTTAATTCCTCGTTAAATACGTCTGTTGCCACAACCGGAAAAACTCCATATAAGGCAGTGTTAACTCATGGCTTTTTAGTCGATGAAAAAGGCAGAAAAATGAGCAAATCTTTGGGCAACGGAATTGATCCGCTGGATGTTATCAAGGATATGGGAGCCGATATTTTAAGACTTTGGGTTTCATCAGCAGACTACAGAACAGATGTCGCCGTGTCTCCGAATATCATTAAACAATCAGCCGAAGGTTATAAGAAAATAAGAAATACGTTCCATTTTCTTCTTAGGAATTTATCTGATTTCAATTATCAAACAGATAAAGTGTCTAAAGAAGAGATGCTT
>SKKY01000023.1 GCA_007123515.1 Clostridia bacterium | reverse complement strand
GTTATTCCAAAGTACAAGAACAAATCTTCTGACTTCCCTGAAGCACCGAAACGTTCCAGTGTGACAAAACCGCCATCGGCTCCTGTATATTTATGCCAGCCAAAAGATACCGCCGCTTCCACTGCGATTCTTTTTGTAATATGAGGAGGAAACACTTCCTTTTTATAGGCTTCCTGCTGTTTTTCGAAAAGTTCAAAAGAGGGGAAGCTAACGACCCTTACACCAGTGCCTCTGTTTTCAAGCTCATCCGCTGCTTCCAAAGCCAGATGAACTTCCGAGCCTGTTGCCATAATGATAGCCTCCGGCTCTTTATCCACGGGATCTTTAATCACATACGCACCTTTTAACGCTTCTTTTCCGGACGCATTAAGCCTTGGTAATTTTTGCCGGGAAAGAATCATCGCCACCGGCTCCTTCGCTTCTGTTATACAGTAAAACCAGGCAGCCGCAGTCTCGACAGGATCTGCCGGCCGGAATGTTGTCAATCCGGGCATACTTCTCAACGCAGCAAGATGTTCCACCGGCTGATGCGTGGGTCCATCTTCTCCGAGACCGATGCTGTCATGCGTCAGAATATAGGTGACCGGAAGCTGCATCAGCGCAGATAATCTCATAGCCGCTTTCATATAGTCTGTAAAGGTAAAAAACGTTCCCACAAAGATCCGTAACCCCCCATGAAGAACAACACCGTTAGCCATCGCGGCCATCGCATGTTCCCTCACCCCAAAGCGAAGATTGGCTCCGCTGTAATTTTCCGGTGAAAAATCGCCTCTGCCTGTCATATATGTCTTATTCGATGGTGCAAGATCGGCGGATCCTCCAATCATATTAGGGATCACTTTCAGCAATCTCTCAATACAAATCCCCGAAGCCTCTCTGGTTGCCATGTCTTTTTCGAAATTCCAGAACTCTTTGTCATTAAAAAGCAGATCGGGATCTGCAGGTTCATTTGAAAACCATTGTTCAAAACTTTCAGCGAGTGCCGGATATTTATTCTTATAAGCCTCAAACATCTTCTGCCAGTCGGCTTCTCTCCGGATCCCTTCTGCTTTCCAGTCTTGTCTTTTTTCAATAACTTCCTGAGGTACAGTAAATGGCGGATACTCCCACTGATAAAACTTTCTTACTTCTTCAAGCTGTTCCTGACCTAAAGGTTCTCCATGAGCCGAAGCCGTCCCCTGTTTCTCAGGACTTCCATAACCAATAATAGTTTCAGCGATAATCAGCACTGGCTTCCCTTTACTTTGTTTAGCCTTAATCAGAGCCTGGTCTATTTTTTCAATATCATGACCATCCGGGACAGAAATAACTTCCCAGCCATAGGCTTCATACCTTTTGGCTACATCTTCTCTAAATGCCAGATCCGTACTACCTTCAATTGTTATCTGATTAGAATCATAGAAAACAATCAATTTCTCGAGTCCCAGTGTTCCGGCTATGGAACTTGCCTCAGAAGTTATCCCTTCCATCATACATCCATCACCAGCAAGTACATAGGTATAATGATCCATTACATTGTATTCCGCCGTATTAAATATCTCTGAAAGATACTTTTCGGCAAGAGCCATTCCCACAGCATTAGCAAACCCCTGCCCAAGAGGACCGGTCGTTGTTTCCACACCGTCTGTATCCATATATTCCGGATGGCCGGGCGTTCTGCTGCCTGCCTGTCTGAAATCTTTAATATCATCCACCGTCACATCATATCCGAAGATATGAAGTAATGAATATAGCAACATCGATCCGTGTCCGGCTGAAAGAACAAAACGATCTCTGTCCTTCCATTTTGAATTGGCAGGGTTATGTTTTAAATGCTTAGACCAGAGGGTATAGGCCATCGGAGCCGCCCCTAAAGGTAGGCCCGGATGACCGGATTTTGCTTTTTCTACCGCTTCTGCAGATAACATTCTAATCGTTTTTACAGCCAGTTCATCTGTGTTTTTCATGCGATCACTCCCAAATTTTTAATTCTTTCCCGATTGCCACTTATCAAGAATCATACATGCTGTTAGATCACCCGTTACATTTAAAGCCGTCCGACTCATATCAAGAATTCTGTCAACGCCAAGAATCAGTGCTATCCCCTGCGTAGGAATCCCTACGCTGCCTAAGATAGTGGCTAAGATCACGATTCCCACCCCGGGAGTTGCCGGAGAACCAATTGATGCGCCAACAGTGGTAACAACAATCAGAGCCAAAGCAGGTAAAGCTAAATCAACCTGGTATACCTGAGCCAGAAAAATTGTTGCCACGCCTTGATACAAAGCCGTACCAGCCATGTTAATCGTAGCGCCAAGCGGTATTAAAAATTGTGCCGTTGAAGGACGAACACCCAGTTTATCTTCTGCGGTTTGTATGGATAAAGGCATAACCGCCGCTGAACTTGATGTGGAAAAGGCTAAAAGTTGTACATCACGAACGGAACGCAAGAACCACCATGGTGACTTGCGGACAAAGATCGTTACCATCAGAATGTAGGCTACCATAAGAATAACTAAGCCTAGAATCACCGTTCCCATATACATCAACATGCCGAAGAGGGAGTCGATTCCGGTATTAATGGCCGTATTAGCCGATAAACCAAACACCGCTATCGGGGCCAGCTCCATCGCCCATTTTACTACGGTCATTGATACTTCCTGAATGGCACTTAATAGATCTAATAATATTTTTGACTGTGAAGGTGCCATCGCTAATAATGCGATTCCGAAGATAACCGCAAAAATAACAATTTGCAGCATTTCCTTTTCCACCATCGAACCTAAGGGATTATCAGGAAGGATTTCAGAAATCAGTCCAGGCAGCTGATCTGCTGTTGGTGTCTCAAACTGATCATTTTCAATAGCTTCGATTCCAGCGGTTTGTTCTACAAGGTTAGCCGGATCAATATAGCTGCCGGGGTTAAGCATATTTGCCAGAAAAATCCCAAGTATAATTGCCAGAACGGTCGTTATCACAAAAAATACAACCGCTCTGATTCCAATCTTTTTTAACTGCTCGGTATTTTCACCGGAAGCCAGTCCGGTAATAATTGAAGTGAAAACAAGAGGGACCACAATCATCTGTATCAATCCCAGAAAAATATTACCGGGTAATGCCAGCCAGTTTCCAATGGTCCTAGCTCTATCTTCAGCAATGACACCAACATCCGGACTTAAGATAACACCTACTGTCACACCAGCTACTAATGCTATCAAAATTTTAAGCCAAAGTTTTTTATTGATTAAACGCTGCAACTTTGTATTAAGTTCTTTTAATGATCTTGGATCTAAATATTCAAGGTAACTTCTCACTTGCTGCCTCCTCTATTTTTTACAAAAAGCTGAAAAAATTCCAGTCTATAAGAAGAATGATAAGCAGTATCAGAAAAAACATTGGAACTATAAGTTGTCTATGCAAAGAAAGCAGCATAGAACTATCTATCTTCTTTTTATACAGCAGTCCTGCATAATACGTTACATAAGCCAAACATATGCCAGCCAACAACCAGTTACCAGCAATAAAAAACTGCAAACCGGATGGATTAAAATATAATTGATTAATCCCGGTAAAAATCAATGCCAGATTATTAAGAACAAATGCCAGTGTTATGATTGAGATCCACAGGCCCTTCTTATCTTTTCTTATAAAAAATATAATCAGGGAAACGATGGAAATAAGTGCAGCTGAAATAAATCCGATAACACTGAAATTAAACCACCACAAAGATTTAAAAGTAGTCATTTTCACCATGTCAACGGAACTACCGCTGCTTACACGGGTTATTATTCCCTCGTTTTCTTCAAAAAATAAATCGGTGTACATATAAGTAAGCATTGGACTGCTCGATTCATATATACGGTACTGATAAGGTGAAACCTGAACGTAGCGGGCTTCATAACCCGGCATATGAAATGAAATTTCCCGCTCATTAATAGCTTCAATTTTATAGGCCGACAGATAGGAAAAAATTTTCAGAAAATTTGTATAGGCCGAACGCGAAGGCAAATACATCCCCTCTACATCAAACGCATTTTTTGTAAACTCATTTTTTACAACCGGCTGATCAATCACATCCCCAAAAATAAGCTTATGCAAACCATAGAGAAGCTCTGTTTCATCGGCTACATTAACCAACACAGCCAGACCAATTCTTTCTTTCGGAGATACTGAAAAAAAACTGCTAAAACCAGCCGTGGTTCCTCCGTGCGCTAATGAGCGAACTTGTCCGTCATACTCCCAAAATCCATGTGAAATCCCTAAAAAGTCATCTTTAGGGGCATAACTTTGAGAGAACATTCCCTCCAGCATGTCTGTATCGTCAAAAAGACTACCTGACTGACCATCTTTCGGTGTAAGGGCCATAGCAAAACGGGCAAGATCTAAAACTGTACCGTTAGCGCCACCTGCAGGATACTTAGACACATAAATCCATGGAGCTTCTGCCCATTGCTCTTGTTCATATACATACCCTTTTGCTTTATTTATTAAAATATTATCCTGGTCTTTAAGCAGAGGATGACCTGCAACCTGTTGCATACCGGATGGGACGAAAATGTTTTGTTTTTGGAACTCATAAAATGTCTTACCGCTTATTTTTTTTATCACATAAGCGGCCACAGATGTTCCGTAATTTGAATAGGCGATGACTTCTCCGGGTTCGAAAATCTGTTCCGGTTCATAATCGATCAACGCTTCCCGCAATGAAATAACATCTGCTGAATCAGTTTCTGCAAAATAAAACATCGGGTCTTCGAATCCGGCCATATGGTTCATCAGATAAGCCATCGTGATCGGTTCCTCAAATGAAAGTTCATCGGTTATTTCATCAGGAAGATAGGTTTCTATATTTTCATCAAGATCAAGTACGCCTCTTTCTTTCAGCTGCATCGCGCTGATCCAGACAAAAAGTTTATTGACCGATCCATATTCAAAAACGGTTTGCTCCGGATCAATTTTGATCTGTTTTTCAAGGTCAGCATATCCATAGCCTTTAAGCAGTGAGATTTCCCCGTCCTTAACAATAGCAACCGCGGCTCCGGGCACTTCTGTACCGATATATTGTTCAACAAAAGAGTCAACAGCTTCCTCTAATTCTTCTGTATTTATACCCGAAGGCAAGTAATCGGAAGCAAAGGCCGGAATAAAAAAGGTAGCTGAAATTATAATAATTGCAGCCACCTGAAATAAAAAAGTAAGTGGTCTCATAACCAAACGCTCCTATCAGTTTTTTTATCAATATTTATGGTATATCCCAAATAATAGCATAGATTTAGCAGAGTTCCAAAAAGACGGCTCGACTTTTTACATCTTGCTTTTGAAACTTTCTATTTTTTCATGCGTCTATATTTATGAAAAAATTAAATTGGAGGCGATGTATAATGAAGAAATATCTAACCCTTTTATTGCTCCTTGCGTTAACGATTACGCATTCTATCGGAGCCTGGGCTGCAGATGATATAGATAGATCATTTGACAGACCTTTTTACAAATCCTTTACCGGGACCATCACAACTGTAGAGGAGCGAGATTACCTTGAAAACGGAAAATTTATTAGTCTTGAGGCACAAGACGGTTCTCCGGCAAATTTCGTGGTATCGCAAAACACTTTTGTTGAATCTTCGGTTTCCCTGCAACCCGGAGAAACCATTACTGGTTTCTATGATGCCACTAGACCCATGATTATGATTTATCCTCCGCAATACACGATTGAAGTTATTACTCGCGGAGAAATTCAAGAGGGTGAAAACGTTTTTGTCGGATACTTTGACAATAATCTAATCAGTTTTGAAAACTTTTTACAAATTAGCCTCGGAGATGAAACAGTCGTTATTGATGCAAAAGAGCAGCCATTTACAAACTCTCTAGCTTATAAAAAATTACTGGTCTATTACGGGCCAGCAACCAGGAGCATCCCTGCACAAACTGTCCCTGTAAAAGTAATTGTCCTGGATCACTATTTTAAAGGGATTGATAATGCAAATCAACTTTCTGCTGACATGTTGATTAATAATGAGTTGTTTCCACAACAACCTATCTATTTGTCAGATGATCACATGGTTTATGTCCCTTTACGTTTCGTAGCAGAAACACTGGGATTTCCTGTTGTTTGGCAAGGAGCCTCACAACCGATTCTCCTGGGAGAGAATATCAGCCTAAAACCGAACAGTGGTTACTATACCAATGCTGAAGGCAAACAAATACAGCTAAGAGATGTTCCTGACATTAAGGAAGGAACCACTTTTGTTCCGTTGTCTTTTTTCAGAGAAGTTCTAAATATCTCTAATGCTTTCTACTCTGAAGAAAAAATTAAGATGCATTCTCAAAATACTATACAATAAAACTAAACAAAGCCCCTCTTTTTTTAAGAAAAGAGGGGCTTTCATATCGATATTTAAAATTACATAAGACCAGGCAGAAATAGTACAATCTGCGGAAACAGCGTAATCAATACAACAACCAACAGAATGATAAAGAATGCCGGTAACGCATTTTTTGCAATTTTAAAGATGTCTTCATCGACCAATCCGTTAATAACAAAAAGGTTAAATCCGACGGGTGGGGTTATTTGTGCAAGTTCAATCATAATAATCAGATAGATTCCGAACCAAAGAGGATCAAAACCAGCCGCCAGTATCAATGGTAGTGCTAGTGGAAGTGACATAACGATCATTGAAAAACCGTCTAGTAAAAATCCAAGGAACATATACATGACTGATAAAATTATAATTAGTACGTACCTTGATAATCCCAGGCTACCAATAAATTTTGTTAATTCCCCTGGAATGCCAAGGTATCCGATGGCTACTGAAAAATACGTAGCACCACAAACAATCAACATAATCATACAGCTTGTTTTGACAGAGCCCATAAGGGCTTCTGAAAATATTTTAAAATCCAAACTTCTTGTTATAAATGCAAAAATAATGGCACCAAGTACTCCTACAGATGCTGCTTCAGTCGGCGTGGCAAATCCGGTATAGATACTGCCCAAAACCATAACAATTAAAATGATGACGGGTGCAAGCTGCGGAATAGACCACAGCCTGTCTTTCCATGTATATTCTTCACTTTGCTTAGGGGCAAGAGACGGATTAATCAGACATCGCACCACTGTATAACCACTTAGTAATGTAGCCAGCAATATTCCCGGTATAATTCCGGCGATAAAAAGTTTTCCGATACTAACACCTGAAACAATCCCGTAAACGAGCATCATCATACTTGGAGGAATCAAAAAGCCCAGCGTCCCGGCTCCTGCAAGAGAACCAATAATCAGATTCCTGTCAAATTTTCTTTTGAAAAGTTCTGGTAAGGTGATTTTACCCACCGTCGCTGTGGTAGCTGCTGATGATCCACTAACAGCAGCAAAAAGAGCGCAGGCTAAAATGTTAACATGAATTAAGCCTCCCGGAAGGTAACTGATCCAGGGTGAGAGACCTTTAAACAGATTTTCTGAGATTTTACTTCTGAATAGAATTTCTCCCATAAGAACAAATAAAGGCAAGGCCATCATTGTCGAACTATTGGTACTATTCCATAAAATGTTAGTCAATATTGTTAACGAAGGGGCGGATGTAAAATATTCAAAGGAAAAAATTCCCAAAAGCATTAACGATACACCTACCCAGATGCTTCCTGCTAGTAGCGCCAGAAGTACCGCTAAAATAGTTAATGACATAGCAATAAAACCCAACTACTTCCCCTCCTTCTCTTTTTGATGATAAGATTTATTCTTCAAGTGTTGTTCTTGTTTCAATTTCACGCTTTTTCCATGCTCCTGATTTTAAATCCTCAAAAGATTTTAGGATCTCTCCAAAAAATTGCAGAACCATCACACTACTTCCTATTACTATAAACGATTGCGGTATATAAAGAAGTGTTCTTGAAATCTGCATCGAACGGCTGCCTATCAAATAAGAACCCATCGCAAAATCAAACGTAATCTTAGTCACAACGACAAAAAAGATCAATCCGATCAAGCTGGTTAAAATATCAAGAAAAATAACCTTTTTGCCTTTTAAGACAGAGTGTAGAAAGGTCATCCGAATGTGACCACCTTCTTTTAATGTATATGCCATGCCTATAAATGTTATCCCAACAACAATATAGGCAGTATATTCCCCGGTTATATATAAGGTTCTCGATAAAAACGACCTTAAGAAAATTTCAATAAGGACAATAGAAAAGCCAAAGAGCATCATCAAACCTGCTACCATTCCGAAAAAATCTGATATCCTGTCGATAACTCTAATCAATGTTGACATGGTATGTCCTCCTTTCGATAAGAAAGAGGCGTGCTTATTGATTATAATAAGCACGCCTTTTATTGTTAAATAAAAAACATTATTATTAACGTCCTACTACACTGTTAAACTCTTCAATTATTTGTCTGGCTTCAGCTGGTGCATTTCTTAACCAGTTTTCTCTGATTTCTCTGGTTACCTCTGAAAGATCATCTAAAAATTCCTGATCCGGAGTCACTGTTTCAATACCGTTTTCATTAGAAATGGCTTCCATTTCCTCATCAAGAACGGCTACTTTTGCCCACATTTCATCTTCCATTTGCTGGCCAAGCTCGATAAGAATCTGTTGAGTTTCCGCATCAAGTCTATTGAATTCTTCTAAGTTAACCGTAACAAGATTTGTAGCCATTGTCATGTTTACAGGTGCGTAATATGATAATACTTCCCAGAAAGATCCGTCAACGGCTGTTGGAGTGGATGTAAGAACAGAATCGATAACACCAGTGGCTAATGAAGAATAAACTTCACTGAAAGGAAGGGCATACGGAGTCGCTCCTACGGCTTCCATAAACAAGGCACCATTTTCATCATACGTTCTTGTTTTTAATCCTGTTAAATCCTCTATACTGTTTACAGGCTCTTTAGACCAGATACCTGCAGCAGGCCAAGGAGCTATATAAAGAATTTTTTGATTCCATTTAGATTCTGCAGCCTCATCAAAATAAGGTCTTGCAATGTCGCTTAAAATTCTTCCTTCTTCAAAATTTTGAATCAAGAAAGGCAATGTGACGATTCCAAAAAGCGGCTCATCTCCTGCCACACCACTGGTTAACATATCAGTCACAGGAACCAGTCCGTCTCTGACAACTCTTAATAATTCTGGTCCTGAATAGCCTAACGCTCCACCAGTTTGCACTCTGATGTTAACTTTGCCATCTGTGGCTTCACCAACATTAGCTGCAAACTCTTCAAGACCAACACTGTGGTGATTTGCTGGTGGCCAGACTGAATTCGCCAGCCAGTCTACTGTATCCGGTGTTTGTGCAGGTTGCCCTCCGCCACATCCAAACATAGCAACTGAAACAACTAATAATATAACGATCATGCTTGAAAACTTTGTTTTTCTTTTCATTATATGCCCCCCTTTTTTTTATTATTGGCTAACTAATTTTATTAAATTGACAAGGTTTTGTCTATAATGAAGTTATTTGTATACAAAAAAAAGAGCCTTTTCAGGCTCTTTTTCAGTTTGTTTAATAGTTTTTACTCTGGATCGCTTCTGAACGTTGATGAGCTTTTACCATAAGAGCATCTTTATTAACAATCAATCGCTCATGATAACCTTTACCGATAATTCCAATCTCATCAAATGCTACGTATTTCAGCGTTATTTTTTTTCCGTCAAATTCAGCGACAGTACCTTCAATCGTAACCGTTGCTCCAATTACAGATGCATTCATGTGATCAACCGTAATTCTAGACCCAACTGTAATAAAGCCCTCGGGCAAATTCTTGTCAACTTCCTTTACTGCGCCTTCAATCATTAAGGCAACAAGACTTGGTGTCGCTAATACTGTTTCAAGCTTACCACTACCGTAATTTAAAGCCGCATCCTCTTCTTCTACTCTCTTTTGGATAGAAAATCTAAAATCTTTTTCAATATTAATTGTTGGTAACATCATACACGCCCCTTTCAAAAATATACTTATCTTGTAATTACCCAACATTTTTCTTTTTAAATCAATCAGAGGCGCTTTTTTAATATTTATATAGTTTGCGATTGTTTAATAGCCAGACCTTATCGGAGAAAGTACCGGAATCAACATTTTCTAACACTTTATTCATATCAAACATTCTGGCATCAATCATATCAATATGACATAGCAACTCAGCTTCAGGAATCATTGGGCGTTTGGGGCTCCCATATTCCGGTTCATTATGATGAGAAAGGATCATATGTTCTAACAGGATCACTTTCTCTTCAGGAACACTGAATTTTTTCCCTTTTTCATTAACAACTTTTATTCCCTGAATGATATGGCCAAGCAATTGTCCCTCGAAAGTATATTCACTAACAACACCAAGCTCATTAGCTGACATTTCTTCTATTTTAGAAATGTCATGAAGCATAACTCCCGCATATAATAAGTCCGTATTAATGAATGTATAGATTTTTGATAATGACTCAGCCACGTTAAGCATGGTGGATATGTGATACAAAAGGCCGCCATAAACTGAATGATGATTTTTCTGCGCTGCAGGATAGTACTCAAGTTTTTCTTTGTTATCCTCATATATATCCCGGCAAATATTCTTAATGTCTTCATCCTTCATGTTTTCAATATATTCCATAATCTCTGCATAGAAATCTGATGAAAGCCCTGGCGCCTTTGGAACATAATCCTCAATTTTGTACTCGTCTGTATCTTCTACATTCCTTATCTTATTGATCCTCAATTGCAGCTTGTCCTGCCAGGAATTTACCTTTCCTCTGACTTTAACCAATTGCCCGCTAAAGAAATTTTCAAAGTCTTCTTCCGAGGCTTCCCAATATTTTGCATTAATTTCGGAGGTCTGGTCGGTCAGATCAATATCAAGATATTTCTTTCCATTTTTATCAGCTCTTACTTGAAGATTTTTGATAAGAAAAAAACCTTCAATTGTCTCTTCATTTGCAAATTCGACTATTTTTTTTGTCACTATTTATTT
>SKKY01000188.1 GCA_007123515.1 Clostridia bacterium | reverse complement strand
GTTTTCTAAGCACATGTAATCCAGGGCAACAGGATACCCCGATTCTTTTAATTCTCTGCTTACAGCGAAGGGATCAGCATGGTTATTTGCTGTAACAAGGGCGAATGTATCATAGCGATATAAATAATTCTTTTGAAGCAGGGAGCTTGAAAAATCCAAAATCATTTTTTTCCCGGAAGAAAGCGTTTGCTTACCAATAGACATAATGTCATCCAGTGGGGTGTCCTTTTGATGGCTTTCTTCATGATTTTCAGCAGCTAAAGGGCTATAAATCAATTTATAGCCAAAGATAGCTTCACTTTTATAAAAAACTGGCTGTCCGAGCATATTTTAGTGGAAGATAAAAAAATAAGTGAATGGATAGAAACCAGTAATACGGTTTAAAAATTATAGATGGTAAGAACTATTCTAACTACATAGAATAGTTCTTACCATTTCTGGGTATAGTATACATATTGTTTAAAAGCTACGTGCAAAATTTTGAAACATGGAGGGTGAAACAATGAATCAAAAACGATGGATTGCTACCGGTCTATTTGTTGCCATTTTACTAATGCAGGTATTTTTACTACCCACTACGACCGCAGCTCTTTTTTCTAGAGATGCAGATCGGACAAGAGATAATGTTGTTGTTTACAGAGAAGGACAAGAAGATGGCATTGCCTTTCTTCGACTGGAAGGTATGATCCTTGATGTAGGAGGAGCAGCACCTTTTTCTCCACCAGGTTATCAGCATCAGAGATTTTTAAGACAATTAGAGCAGGCTTTTTCCAGCCCCGAATACAAGGCAGTGGTCCTTTATGTCAATTCTCCGGGTGGAGGAATTTATGAAAGTGATGAAATCTATCAAAAGATTGAGAGTCTGAAAGAGGAATACAATAAGCCTTTTGTGGTCTATATGAGCCGTCTTGCTGCATCTGGCGGTTACTATGTTTCTGCACCGGCAGACTGGATTGTGGCGAACCGTAATACCATTACCGGTTCGATTGGTGTGGTTATCAGCGGTCTAAATGTAGCGGAACTTATGGAACGCTATGGCATTAAGGATCAAACCATTGCAAGCGGAGAAAACAAGACCATTTTGTCTCCGTTTCAGGAAATGCAACCGGAACAGAGAGCGATCATTCAGTCTATCGTAGATGAAAGCTATGGCTTTTTTGTGGATGTCGTAGCCAAAGGTCGCAACATGGATCGTGATCAAGTTATGGCGGTGGCAGATGGACGAGTCTATAGTGGTTATCAGGCCTTAGAAAACGGGCTGGTGGACGAAATTGGATTTTTAGAAACAGCTTTCTTGGCAGCAGCGGAGCAAGCCGGTTTACAGGATCCTACCATCTATACCTTTAGAGCGGATCAGCAAGGGTGGATGCTTCGTTTGTTTAGTTCCGTACCGGTACTGGATAAAGTTTTTGGTTTTGGTGATCATGCAGCCATTGGTTTTACCAGTGAGCTTCTGCGCCGGGGTACAGAGGGTCCAATGCCTATGTATCTTTGGGAATGGTAGGAGGTGGAACCAATGAATGTACATGAAAAGGAAACCTGGATGATTGCCAGGTTCTGGACTCGTTTCTGGGCCTATTTGATCGATCTGATAATCGTATCGAGTGTATCTTCTTTAGCTATTTTCTTTCTGGCAAGGCTTCTTGCTCCGGAAGAGGGGTTGCTTGCCTCCGGTATGATTGCCAGGCTGGTTCCATCAACGATCGGATTTTTAGGGATTATAGGGATTGCCTATTTTTCTCTGATGACCTATTTTTTCGGTCAGACCTTAGGAAAAATGATCCAGGGAATCCGGGTCATCCGGACGGATGGTAAAAAGCTTGACATGTTAACGGTTTTAATTCGTGAGGTAGCTGGACGTACGGTTTCGCAGCTTAATGGTTTTCATTTAGGTTATATCTGGGCAGGGTTTCACCCTAAGGGTTTTGCCTGGCATGATCTGCTGAGTGATACTCTGGTAGTCTGGGAAAAAGAGGCAGAGGATAGCCAGTGGCATACGGTAGAAAGATCTGAAGAGGATAAAAAAAGCGAAGAATATGTAGAGGCAGAACAGACAGATAAAGAATGATACAGAGACCCCATGGAGTCTTACTTAGAGCTCCATGGGGTCTCTTTTTTCACATATGTTTCCAGGTGATTGAAACAGAATCAAAATCAAGCAGACCCTCTTCTTTCATTTTTTTTAATTCCCTGCTTAGAGAAGAGCGTTGCACGCCGAATGTTTCGGCTAATTTTGTTTTGCTTAACGGTAACTGTATCACATTGCTTTTTTGATGATTCATTTCAGATGAGATAAAATCAATTATTTTTTCGCGGATGGTTTTAGCGTTCAATTCATGAATTTTATCTGACAAGATCAACGTGCGATCTGATAAAATCTGAAAAAAGCCAATCATGAAATGCTGATGGTTTTGACACAGATCAATGATGATCTCTTTATCGATATGCAGGATAAGAGAAGGTTCCTTAGTTGAGACCGTCATGGGGTACCGGGGTCTTTTAGAAAATAATAAATTGGCTCCGAAAACATCATGGCTTTTAAAATCGGTAATGATTAACAGGTTTCCATCTTCATCAATTTTTTCGATGGTTACATGACCGCTCAGGATGATTCCTAAAGAAGAGCAGCTGTCATTTTGCAAATGAATGACCTGATTTTTTTGATACTCCTTAATCATAACCCCTTCAGATGCAAGAAGGTTGTTTAGTTGTTTCTCATCAAAAGTTTTAAATAATGGAATTTCTTTCAATCGCTCGATTTTATAATACATAAAGAATAAGACTCCTTTAGTTACCTTGGTAACATATTTTCATGATTAAAAAAAGTATATTGGAAATATCATTATTAGCAAGCCGAATCGATGTCATGTAAAAAAGGAGAATGGGGAGAATGATTCAGAAAGTCATACAGGTTT
>SKKY01000120.1 GCA_007123515.1 Clostridia bacterium | reverse complement strand
TTTTGTCTGTTGGTTGTTAATTTCTAATTATCAGGAATGCTACGTAAAATAAATAAATAACGGTTAGAACCCAACCTTCTTTTTTGGTAATGGTTCTTTCGGTATAGGCAAAAAAGTAGACCAGGATGGTTATTAGCAGTAAAAAGATCATATCTGAAAAGACTTTTTCGATAACTACAACCGGTTTCGCTAAGGCGGAGGCTCCTAAAACGAAAAGTATATTAAACAGACAGGAGCCTATGATGCTACCGACTGCAATGTCTTCTTCTCCCTTTAGCGCGGCTGCTATGGTTGTGACGAGTTCCGGAAGGGATGTGCCAAGGGCAATGAGTAAGACGGCGACTAATGTTTGGCTAAGACCCAGTGCCAGTGCTAGATTGCTTCCGGCATCGACAACAAAGTTTCCACCGGCTAAAATCATAATAAGTCCCAGTAGTAAATAGATCATGCTTTTAGGTAACGATAGTGAAGGAATTTCATAAATTGCCTGATGCGCTTCTTTAATAAAGAAAGCATAGTAAATCAGATACGATAAAAAAGCCATAAAAGCCAGCAATAAAAGAATTCCGTCTACTCTTGTAATCAAGTAGATTCCCTCACCGATGACATGATTAAAAGAAAGAACCAGCATCAGCAACGTGGCAAAAACGGCAAAAGGGAATTCCCGAATAATTGTATTTTTTTTAATAAAAATCGGCCTGATAATCGCTGCTATACCAATCGCAGGAAGCAGATTGAAAATATTTGAACCGATTATGTTACCGACAACAATTTCATTGGCACCCTTAAGACTTGCCGATATGCTTACCGCAGCCTCAGGAGCACTCGTTCCAAAGGCAACGATGGTCAGGCCAATCAATAAGGGAGGAATCTTTGCAATATTTGAAATAGCTGAAGCGCCGTCTACAAAATAATCAGCCCCTTTTATCAATAAAAAGAAGCCTGCCAATAGTATGATATAGTCCAAGGTGTTCACTCCATATCGATAAAAAATCATTAAAAAAACTACTATAGTAAATACTAAAGACTTTTTGAGTCCTTGTCTACTATAGTAGCTTATTACCTGCTCTTATTTTCTTTCAGAAATTTCAAAAAGAACTCCGCCGGTAGCTTTTGGATGAAGAAAAGCAATGCTTGCTCCTCCGGCACCGTATCTTGGTTTTTCATCAATCAACTTAACGCCACTCTCTTTTAAATAATCTAAAGCTCCGTCTATACTGTCTACCCTAAGAGCAATATGCTGGATGCCTTCTCCGTTTTTTTCAATAAACTTAGCCACCGGTCCATCCGGAGCTGTTGATTCTAACAATTCAATCTCACTGTCTCCTACTGGAAAAAAAGCAACTTTTACTTTCTGTTCTTCTACAACTTCAACCCCTTCACAGGTTAATCCTAAAAAATCAGTGTAGAACTTCATTCTTTCCTCTAAATTACTGACAGCAATCCCAATGTGATCAATTTTTAATACTTTCATTTCACGACCTCCTCTGAATATTTTGTATTCATTACATATTTATTATAAGAACAACGGTTTCGTTTGTCAACCATTAATCTTATTTTAAATAAAAAGTTGCAAATATTATTGAATTATTAATCATTTGTCTTTATACTTACATACGTATTAATTTAATCAATTAAATATTTTTTTATTGGAGGTTATTATGCAAGGAAAAAAAAGAGAACAATGGGGTTCTAAACTTGGCTTTATTCTGGCTGCGGCCGGTTCAGCAGTTGGTCTTGGCAATATCTGGAGATTTTCATATGTTGCCGGCGAACAGGGTGGCGCTGCCTTTATCCTTATCTACCTGCTTGCGATTGTGGCCATCGGGTATCCCCTGCTAACTACAGAAATTGCAATCGGACGACTGACACAAAAAAATCCGGTCGGAGCTTTTAAATCTATGGCTCCTAATACACCCTGGTGGCTAGTTGGAGCGCTCGGCGTATTTACTGGATTTCTTATTCTGTCTTTTTATTCTATTGTTGCCGGCTGGTCACTAGCCTATACTTTTAAGGCCGTCGGAGGTTTTAGTGCCGACACTAATTTTACAGACATGTTTCTTGGCCATATTACAAGTCTCTGGCCTCCGATTATCTGGCATGCACTATTTATGGTTCTGACATTAGGAATCATTGCATCCGGAGTGGTAGCCGGAATCCAGCGAGCAGCCAAAATACTGATGCCTGTTTTATTCGGTCTGTTAATCATTCTTGTTATCAGAGGCATCACTCTTAGCGGAGGAGCCGAAGGGATCGCCTTCTATATGATGCCTGATTTTTCTGACATCAATGCCGGCACATTCTTAGCAGCTATCGGCCAGTCATTTTTCACCTTGAGTCTTGGAATGGGTGCTCTGATTACCTATGGAAGTTATCTTAAAAAAGATGAAAACATTACCGACAGTGCCGGATGGATTGTCGGACTCGACACTATTATAGCGATCCTGGCAGGATTTGCTATTTTTCCGGCAGTCTTTGCTTTTGGATTTGATCCGACTGACGGTCCTGGTCTTGCCTTTATCACATTACCAGCCGTTTTCGCTTCCATGCCATTTGGAACATTATTCGGATTTGCTTTCTTCCTTCTTCTTTCTGTAGCAGCCCTGACCTCTGCCATCTCATTACTTGAAGTGGTTGTAGCCTGGTTGATTGATGAAAAAGGCTGGGAGAGAATTAAAGCTTCTATGCTAATAGGTGGCGTGATCTTTCTGATGGGTATCCCGGCGACACTTGGGTACAGTGTTTTTAGTAATTTTTCTTTCTTAGGCAATGATATTCTAGATACCTATGATTTCTTTGCCAGCGATGTCTTCTTGCCTTTAGGCGGACTGTTAACCAGCATTTTTGCTGCTTATGTCTGGAAGTCTAAAAACGCAATCGATGAAATCAATTCTCCCAAAGGTTCCATTGTCTTTGGCAACTGGTATGGCATT
>SKKY01000094.1 GCA_007123515.1 Clostridia bacterium | reverse complement strand
TAGCCATGGCCGCAGCCACATCTGTACTTCCCACACCCGTTGAAAAAGCTCCAAGCGCTCCATAGGTACAAGTATGTGAATCAGCACCGATAATTAATTGCCCGGGACCCACAATACCCTGTTCGGGCAGCAAACAATGCTCCACTCCCATTCTTCCTACCTCATAGTAGTAGGTAAGATCCTGTTCATAAGCAAATTCCTTAAGCTCTTTACACTGCTGTGCCGAAGCAATATCTTTATTCGGAGCGAAATGATCAGGAACCATAACTACTTTATCCTTATCAAATACTTTATCAATACCCAGTTTTCTAAACTCTCTGATCGCTACAGGTCCGGTAATGTCATTACTTAAAACAACATCTGTCTTTGCGCTAATCAGATCGCCGGCTTTTACTGAATCAAGATCGGCATGAGCCGCAAGAATCTTTTCAGTCATTGTCATTCCCATCTGTTTCACTTCCTTAACTGTATTTTTTTTCGTAGTTAATAGCTTTATTGATGCCGTCTATATAGGAACGGGCACTGGCTTCTATAATATCAACACTCAGTCCCTTACCAATAAACAAACGGTCTTTATATCTGACTTTCGTTATCACTTCACCCTGTGCATCTTTTCCTGAAGTAATAGAGTTAATCTTATAATCTTCAAGGGTGAATTCTCCATCAACCAGAGAGTTAATCGCCTTATAGATAGCTTCAATCGGACCTTTACCGGGCTCTGCCTTTTCTATCAGCTCATTATCTAATTTCAAACCAACAGTGGCTGTTGCTGAAATGTTCGTTCCGGAAGATACATGCAAATATTTAAAGGTATAGGTTTCATCTTCCTTAAGCATTTCTTCATCGACTAAAGCGATTAAATCTTCATCGGTAATCTCTCTTTTCTTATCGCAAAGGTCTTTAAAACGAATAAATAATTCATTTAAGTGATCCCCTTCAATATCATAGCCAAGAGAATGAAGTTTTGACTTAAAACCATTTCTGCCTGAATGTTTACCCATAACAATGGTATTTAAGGGAACACCGATCATTTCCGGATTCATAATTTCATAGGTTTCCCTGTTTTTAAGCATCCCATCCTGATGGATGCCTGATTCATGAGCAAAAGCATTTTTTCCGACAATCGCTTTATTTGGCTGAATCACAATACCGGTTAAACGGCTGATCAGCGAACTACTCCTGTAGATTTCTTCTTTTACGATATTGGTATCATATTGATAATGATCTCTTCTTGTATAGAGCGCCATCACTAATTCTTCCATCGAGGCATTTCCGGCTCTCTCTCCTAAACCATTAATCGTACATTCAACCTGCGTGGCACCATTTTCAATGGCTGCCAGCGAATTAGCCACAGCAAGTCCAAGGTCATTATGACAGTGGACGCTGATTCTGGCCTGGTCAATATTTGATGTGTTTTCTTTAATTTTTTTAATAAATTGTCCGAATTCCCATGGCGTTGCATATCCAACAGTATCGGGTATGTTGACCGTCGTCGCTCCGGCTCTGATCACTGCCTCAAACACCTTGGATAAAAATTCCGGATCACTTCTAAAAGCATCCTCTGCTGAGAATTCAACATTCGGGGTGTACTGCTTAGCATGAGCCACCGCCTTAACGGCTGCTTCAATAACAGCTTCAGGCTCCATCTTTAATTTGTATTTCATATGAATATCACTGGTGGCAATAAAAGTGTGAATTCTTGGTTTTTTAGCATTTTTAATGGCTTCCCAGGCTCTGTCAATATCAGGAAGATTCGATCTTCCAAATCCAGCCACTTCAGCATTCTGAACCACTTCAGCCACCGCTTTTACAGCTTCAAAATCACCAATCGAAGCGATTGGAAAGCCTGCTTCTATGCAGTCTACTCCGAGCTTATCAAGCTGTCTGGCTATTGCCACTTTTTCTTTTATATTTAGGCTTACGCCAGGGGTTTGTTCCCCGTCTCTTAAGGTAGTGTCAAAAACATATATTCTCTCCATGGCGTATCCTCCGTTTTTTAAAAATAACGAGACAACAATGTCTCGTTATTTTATTATTATAGTTTTTTCACTTTGATCTAATACTATTTCAACCAGGACATGCGTCCTCTTAAATCTCTTCCAACTTCTTCAATCAGATGATTATCATCAATTCTTTTTAAAGCATTGTATTTAGGTCTTTTAGCGATATTGTCAAGTAACCATTCTTTAGCAAACGTTCCGTCCTGTACTTCTTTAAGCACCTTTTTCATTTCTTTTCTTGTTTCATCGGTGATAATTCTCTTCCCAATCATCAGATCTCCAAATTCTGCAGTGTCGCTGATGGAGTGACGCATATTAGCGATTCCACCTTCATACATCAGATCGACAATCAGTTTTAGTTCATGTAAACACTCAAAGTAGGCAATTTCAGGCTGATACCCTGCCTCTACTAGTGTATCAAAACCGGCTCTGACAAGCTCAGATGCCCCACCGCAAAGAACGGCCTGTTCACCGAATAGGTCTGTCTCAGTTTCTTCTGCAAACGTTGTTTCAATCAGACCAGAACGTGTACATCCTACGCCTTTACCAAACGCCAACGCTCTTTTTTGACAATTTCCTGTAGCATCCTGTTCAATGGCAATTAGCCCTGGAACAGCTTGTCCTTCAACAAAGAGTCTTCTTACCATATGTCCAGGTCCCTTTGGTGCAATCAGAAATACATCGACATCATCCGGAACAACGATTTGCTTAAAATGAATGTTAAACCCGTGGGAGAATGATAATGCATTTCCTGGTTTAAGGTTAGGCTTAATATCTTTTTCATATACATCTCCCTGATATTCATCCGGAAGCAGTACGTGAATAATATCGGCTGCGGCACAAGCCTCTGCAACTGTCATTACTTTAAGACCATCTTTTTTAGCCTGTTCTGCCGATTTAGAACCTTCTCTTAATCCAACTACTACATTCAAACCTGTATCATTCATG
>SKKY01000130.1 GCA_007123515.1 Clostridia bacterium | reverse complement strand
AGTATTTTATAGTCATGCCTTTTAAATAAATAATCAAGGACGGGTAGATCTTCTGCAAAATACAATGGGATTTTAGTAATCGCACCCATCGCAGCTCGGACGACTTTGGGATTATACAAATCCACTGTGCCTTTTAGAGCAATGACTGCATCAAAATTTGCTGCTAAGGCCGTTCTGATAATGGTTCCAGCATTACCGGGATCAGAAATCTGATCAAGAACCAAAATCCTTGAGTATGAGGTCATGTCATTTTCTATTTCTAATGATGGTTTTTTCAAAACCAAAAATACGCCCTGGGATGTAGTGGTATCTGTCATTGATTTTACGATTTGGCTACAAAGAATAAGGGTTCTTTCTTTAAAGTCATAGAAAGGTTCTTCCTCAGATAGTTTCTCATGCTCTTCTGAAAGACATACATAAACCAGATTTTCTGAAACTTTGTTCTTTTTAAGAATATCTATTGCGTTTTTACGCCCTTCGACAACAAACAAATTTTCTTTATCCCTGTACTTTTTTTGCTTTAATGATGCTATTTTTTTAATTGCCGGATTATCGGCTGATGTGATTTTTTTCAATGTAAACCTCTCTTTTGAACCTCTTTGATATATGACCTTATTCTTTTAATTTATTAATGTCATGAGTGATCTTTTCAAGATGTCCGATAATCACATCACTATCCTCATGATTACTGATCATTTGTGACAATTCTTCTCTTGTATCTGAAAGGTTCCACATCCGAAGGTTTAACATTATGCCACTGATTTTATGAAGCAAGTCCTCTGTCAAGTGGTATTCCCGATCCTTTATAATAACTTTAAGTTTGAGAAGATCTTCGTCAATCATTTGCAGACCCTCGGTAAACAAACTTTCTGTGATACTTTTATCTAATTCTGTTTCATCCATAATATTTTTGATAATTTTTTCTTTATCTGTAAAGACATTGCGATTTTTATAGTTTTCTATTGTGTTTTTTAATCTTTCAAGTGTTATTGGCTTAGACATGTAATCATTCATACCCACATCAAGGCATCTCTTTTTGTCACCATCAATCAAATTAGCCGTTACCGCTACAATAAATGGCTGATGCCAGGTCTTTTGGCTTCTGATTTTTTTTGTGGTTTCATAACCGTCAATTCCAGGCATCTGACAATCCATAAAAATAAGATCATAGCTTTTTGTCTTTAATCTATCGAGCACCTCATGTCCGTTTTTGGCCGTATCGGATAAAATCCCCATACTCTCAAGCAAATTGACCAGTACTTTTTGGCTTAATTCATGATCTTCAGCAATTAACACACGAAGGTCTGGTGTTATAATTTCTGTTTCTATATCCGTTTTATTTTTAATCTCAGAATCAGCCTCTTTTACTTTTTGAAAATTAATCAGAACTTCAAAAACAGAACCTTCTGCAGGAGCACTTTTTATAGAGATGGTTCCATCCATTAAGCTCACAAGTTCTTTTGTAATTGATAGCCCGAGCCCTGTACCTCCAAACCGCCTGTTGTGAGAGTTGTCTGCCTGCACAAAGGGTTCAAATAACAGGTTAATTTTTTCTTCTGCGACACCAATTCCTGTATCAGAAACCGTAATCTTTATCAGAGCGTTGTCAGTATCTTCAGATACAAGCGCCACGTTAAAAGAAACAGAGCCACTCGGGGTAAATTTAATAGCATTACCAAGCAGATTGTTAAGAATCTGGCTAATTCTTACCGGATCCCCTTGTATAAATGATGGCAAATTTGGGTCCTTTTTATAATGGAACTGTAGCCCTTTCCAATACGCCTGCTGACTAAAGAGTTCTGAGATAGAATCTAAAAGCTCTGTAAAGTTAAACGATATTTTTTCCAAATCAATTTTTCCGGATTCGATTTTGGAAATATCCAAAATATCATTGATAATAACCATCAGAGTTTCACTGGATTTTTTCGCATATTCCACATATTTTTTCTGTTCATCCTTAAGCTCTGTCATTTCAATAAGCTGAAGAAATCCAAAGATCCCGTTAACAGGCGTTCTGATTTCATGACTCATGTTTGCAAGAAACTGGCTTTTAGCTTTATTTGCTGATTCAGCCTGTTCCTTTGCTTCTTCTAGTTCTTGTTCGATGATCTTTTTTTCAGTAATGTCTGTCAGATAACCATGCCAGAGGACACTGCCATCGGAAAGTTGTTCCGGACGGGCTGAGCCCCGCAGCCAGCGAAGTCCTTTTACAGGCAGCAAAACCCGATATTCTTCTTGCCATATTTCTAGCGTTTCAAAAGAATATTGGATGCCTTTGACTACTTTATCAAAATCTGTTTCATGAATTCTTTGAAATACAAGGGATATATCATCTTTAGCTTCTTCAGGGGTAATTTCATAAACCTCTCTGATTCCTTCGCTTGTAAAAGGGAAAAATGAATAACCATCCGGAAACATTTGATACTGATAAATCGCACCGGGTATTTGCTGAGATAGTTTTGTTAACAACTGATCTCTGTAATCTAGATTTTGTTCCATCAGTTTTCTTTCAGTGATATCCAGTTTAAACCCAAGAAAACGATCATCAGAAAGCTTAGTCGCCGCTATGGACCACCAACGCTTTCGGCCATCTTTGGTTGTGAATTTTTTTTCGAAATAGGTGGATCCTTTATGTAAGAGTTCATTAAAATCTGATTGATCAATGGTTCCGTCTTCTTTTTCTAGAAAATCAGCAACGTTCATCAAAAGGAGTTCATCTTCTGAAAATCCTGTGATCTCGCTGGATTTTTTATTTACTTCTAAGTAGTTTCCCTCCCGGTCAACTAAAAAAATACCATAAGGAGCGACATTCATATAATCGGCGGTTCTTTTTTTAGTTAGTATATAATCAAATAGAACCCCAAACTGAGAAGAGAAAAGATTAAGTAATTCGAAGTTTGGTAATTTCTGCTTCGAATCAAACACTAATGTAAAATCACCAAGCATTTTTTTATCTTTCGCAATTTT
>SKKY01000149.1 GCA_007123515.1 Clostridia bacterium | reverse complement strand
GAAGCATGGGGGATCAGCGGATAAAAATCCAGAGCCCTGTAAAACGTTGTGGTTATGCCTAAAGGGAATAAAAAGGGATTTGTGGTGGTTATATTGGAAGTTACTGAATCGAGAATAAAAATCAAAACAGCGATCACCGCTAAAACTGTAGAAGAAAGTTTTTTAAGAAAAACAGAAAGCAACATTAATGCACCGATACAGTGCAGAATTCCAAAAGTAATCGGAGCTTCCGGTACTGCGATAAAAGTAGCAGCCGTAATGACCATCGCCCAGAAGAAAACAACCAAGCCCCGGAGGGTGGTTTTATCTGAAAGACTTACAGAAAAGCCACTGACAGTCAGAAATAATGACGAAAATACAGGCGGTATAAAAACAAGCGGAAAAGATTGGAGATCGATTTGAAATCCAAAAAAATAATGCAGATTAAAAAGATAATGATAGAGAATCATAACAACCAGAAGAGCACCTCTGAGTTGATCCAGATAGGCAAGTCGCTGTTTCATAGGTCCATCCTTTTAAAAAATATAGTCAAAAGCCATAAGAGTCAGGAATCCCGTTAGCTGTAAGATAAAAATCAGTGGGATCAGTACAGTAAACTTCTTTTTTGTGGTTTTATGCCTAAAAATCATCATTCCGGCATAGATGCCTAAAGAGCCACCAAAAAGTGCAAGCAAAAATAGTGTTCCTTCTGAAGTCCGCCGTTTGCGAAGGCGGGCTTTCTTTTTATCGATCATCATAGTAAGCACACTTGTTGCATTAATAAGCAGTAAATAATAGAGTAATAACATGTCTGTTTCTCCGATATCATTAGCTAGCGATCTAAAGACTTTAGAACCATCTTATAGTATAATTATAGAGATATATACAAGAAAGGTATATAAAAATGTCATTCTTCCAAAAAATAATACAATATATGCAGACAAAATCGCCAGGCGCAAGAACATTAAAAACAGGGATTGCGATATCCATTAGCTTGTTTATTTGTCAGGCTTTGCAAATCCAGAGTCTTGTGCTTGCCGGAGCAGCGACCATTTCTAATATGCAACCGGGTACTGGTGAAAGCATAAAAAATGCCAAAGATCAGGCTAAGGCGCATATCATAGCGATCGTTACCGCTATTTTTTTTGGTGTTGTCTTCGGACCAAGTCCGCTGGTTATGGGTATTGTGACCATAGTGATCATTACGATCTGCCTAAAACTAAATGTTCAGACCTCTATTCATGCAGCGATTCTGGCCTCCATTTTTATTCTGTACAGTCCCGGTGCTAATTACGTAGAGGGTGCGTTGGGAAGAACGGCGGCTATTTTTGTGGGTATTTCGGTAGCGTTTCTTGTTAACATTACCATTCTTCCGCCTAACAATGAAAAACGATTAAAAGAAGATCTTTTAGTACTTCACAAAGAAATGTATAATTTTTTAGATGAGGCGCTGCACAATTATCTGTATCTGGAAGAAACCAGTCGGGATGAGATTGATCAGATGGCAGAAACTGTTGAAGAGGCCATTGTCTCGGCAAATGTCTATTTTGATAGTTACAAATCAGAAATCGAGATTAAAAATGAACTGCGAAATCAATATGAGAAGTTTTATGGTGACTACATCACCTATCAGGAAATACTATTTGCCCATATTAAAGAAATGCATCTTTTAAATGAAAAAAGACGAAGAAGGATTTATCAGAATGAGGAAGACTTGTTGGATGCTCATTTTTCGGAGATCAATTGTTTTATATTGCAGATCTTTACAGACTTTCAGATATATAACGATCAGGTTCTAAAAATCATCAGGGACGAACCCTTTGAAGTGCACGATAAAAAATCAATATGGGACAATTTTAACTTAAAAATTATGGAACAGTTTGATTCTGTAGAAAACAAGAAAAATTTTGTTCCTGCAGTAATGGAAGCCTCTGTTATTGTGTATAAGCTCCGCTGGGCCATAGAAGAGGCAAGAAAAATTGCCAAAAATAACGTAAATAAGAAGGTGACAGGAAAATGAATAATAAAAAAAGGGAAAAAGAAATCAAGCAGCTTTTATCGGTAATAGACATTAATATTGAAGATCTTGATGATATCATAAGCTCGTTAATTCATCCGTCTTTTATTTTTGAAAAAGATTCAAAGAAGATTCAACATAATCAAAGACTGGAATTTTTAGGTGATGCGGTTGTCGGACTTGTTATTGCTGAATATTTGTACCAGACATATCCGGAAGAAAAAGAAGGGAACCTGACTAAAATGAGAGCGGCCATTGTCTGCGAAGGGGCTCTTGCAGAAGCAGCCAGAGAGATTCAGCTCGGTAAATACATCCAGATGGGAAAAGGTGAAAAACTCGGTGGCGGTGAAAACAGGACCTCGAATCTGGCAGATGCCTGGGAAGCACTGGTGGGAGCCATCTATTTTCAGGTTGGGCTGGATGGAGTGCGGGACTTTATATTACGCAGTCTTAAGAAAACGATTGAAGATGTTGCAGAAGGAAATTATGGTGATTTTAAAACCAAGCTACAGGAAATTGTGCAAAGGATGCCGGAGTCAGAGATTGAATATGAGATCATTGAAGAAAACGGACCGGATCATGACAAAGACTTTCTTTCTGGAGTGTTTATCAATAAAGAACTTGTTTCTACCGGTCGTGGCAAAACAAAAAAAGAAGCTGAGCAGGGAGCGGCCAAAGCCGCATTAAAGAATATCGGAGACAAGCTTTGAAAACAACGATTATCCCGGTCTTTATTCCGCATCTTGGTTGTCATCATCTTTGTGTCTTTTGCAATCAGAAAAAAATATCCGGATCGATGGGCGCACCTACTGCAGAGGAGATTAAAAACACAACAAAACAATTTTGTGATGCAGATATTTCTAAAGTGTATGAAATGGCCTTTTACGGTGGAAGTTTTACCGCACTTCCCCTTGATCTCCAGACATATTATTTAGAAATTGCTGCCAGCCTAAAAAAGGAAAAGAAAATAAAAAAAATAAGGTTTTCGACAAGACCGGATGCGATTACACCGGAGATCCTCACTCTTGCTAAGCAGTATGGCGTAGATACCATTGAGCTTGGTGTACAGTCTCTTGATGAAGAGGTTTTGCGATTATCTGAGAGAGGTCACGGGGTTTATGAGGTAACAAACGCTTCAGCGCTGATCAGATCGTACGGATTTTCACTGGGCCTTCAGTTTATGCCTGGCCTACCCGGAGATAATGCTGAAAAAATAAAAGCCACAGTTCATAAGATGATTACTTTGGCGCCGGACTTTGTAAGAATCTATCCCACCATTATCATTAAAGGAACAAAACTAGCAGAACTCTATGAGCAAGGGCACTATAAGCCCTTTTCTCTTGAAACGATGGTCAGAATGGCGGCGGATGCGTATCTTTCTTTTACGGCACATAACATTGCTGTTATTCGTATCGGTTTACAGGCCTCAGATAATCTTACAGAAGAAAAAGACTTAGTAGCAGGGCCTTACCATCCGGCTTTCGGAGAAATGGTGATCAGCCGTATTTTCAGAGATCTGATAGCCGATTGCCTGGATCATCATCAGGAAGAGTCGATTACGATCAAAGTTAACAGCAGAAATGTCTCGAAGGTGATCGGACAAAAAAAAGAGAATATACAATGGCTGCAAGCCATAAAAAAAATTACGATCCGAATCGAGCAGACGGATACGCTTGGTGATCAGGATCTTGTCATGGTCTTTGGAAATAAAGAGGAAAGACGAACGCTCAGGCAGTTTGCCAGACAAATCGATACACAATCTTAAAAAACCGGGGTGTCATACTTGTATTTAAAACGATTAGAAATGCATGGATTTAAATCTTTTGCTAAAAAAGCCGACCTTACGTTTAATCATAAGATAACCATTGTTGTCGGGCCTAATGGAAGTGGAAAATCAAATATTGTAGATGCCGTCCGCTGGGTACTTGGAGAGGGCAGTGCAAAAAGTTTACGTGGTTCAAAAATGGAAGATGTGATCTTCTCCGGGAGTATAGAAAAAAAACCACTGGGTATGGCACAGGTTTCTTTAACTCTGGATAATTCAACAGGAATCTTTCCGATAGACTACTCCGAAATAAAAGTGACGCGTAAGCTTTACCGGTCCGGTGAAAGTGAATACTTAATTAACAACAACCGCTGTCGGCTCAAAGATATCCACGAACTTATTATGGATACCGGTATCGGCAGAGACAGCTTTGCCATCATTGGTCAGGGTAAAGTTGACCAGATTCTTCTTTCGCAGGCCGAAGAAAAAAGGATGCTCATTGAAGAAGTGGCCGGCGTATCGAAGTACAGATACAGAAAAAATGAAGCGAAAAGAAAGCTTGCTGATACGGAACAGAGTTTATGCCGGGTCAGAGATATCATTGCAGAACTTTCTTCACAGGAGGAGCCGTTGCGACTGCAGTCGGAAAAGGCGAAATGTTTTAAGTCATTTAAAGAAGAGCTCGACAGTCTTGAAATTAAAACTTTTGAATATATGATTAGCACTCTTCAGGAAAAAGCAGACCAAAAGTCAACAGAACTTGAATCATTGCGGCAAAAATTACTGGCTCTTGATACAGAAGTTCGCAAAGAAGAAGCCGAAAATGAAGAAACTGCGGTTTTGACCGAAAGGATTACCACAGAAATCAGCGATTTGCAAAGTAACATCTATGGTTGCGAAAACCAGATCAATGATCATCAGAATAAACTCGATCTTTCTAGGAAGATGCTTGAGACACTTGAGGCCAGCCAGCAAAAAACGGACAAGGAGTATGCCCGTGTTCTTTCTGAAAAACAACTCCTTGAAGAAAAAGAAAAAACAGAGGCTTTGCATTATCAGAAAACAAGAGAGGAGTATGAAGCGGCTCTGGCTGATCTTCGTAAAGAAGAATTAAAAATTAACAGCATAAAGAATTCCGAAAATACAGCAGAAGATACCATTGCTGCAATTAAAGAGCAGATATTTGACCATGTTCATCAGATATCTGATAAAAAAAACACGATTATTGATGCTGACAAAAAACAGGCCATCCTTGAGGCCGGCCTGAGTTCGACTGAAAAAAAGATACAGCAATATCATGAAAAATCAAAAGCACTGTTTGATGAAAAAAGTAAAATATCCGAGCAAAACCAGGCTCTAAAAGAAGCTATTTCGGAGCTTTCATTGCAGACATCCTCCATCGGGCAAGAAATTGAGCAGTTAGCTGCACAATATAAAGGTTATGATGAGCAGAATAATGATCTTCAGCGCCAAAAATCAAAAGCCCTGGCGAACAAGACGGCTCTTGAAAGTCTTCAGGATAATCTCGAAGGATATCATGCCGGAGTAAAAAATGTTTTTAAAAATAAAAGGTTAACAGGTATTTTAGGGACTGTGGCTGATGTGGTAAGCGTTACAGGAGAGTATGTACTGGCCATTGAGACAGCTCTGGGAGGTAGCATTCAGCATATTGTTACTGAGGATGATCAGTCTGCTAAAGCCGGAATCCATTATCTTAGAGATCAAAAGATGGGTCGTGCTACCTTTCTGCCGCTAACCGTTATTAAAAGCAGACTAAAAAAACAGGTGGCTCCTCCGATTGCATCATTAAAAAATGCCTCCGATTTGGTTAGTTATGATCAGAAATATGAGCCGATTATCCGTTATCTTCTGGGGCATATTTATGTCGCAGAAGATATTGAGAAAGCAACGGCCATTAATAAAAAGCTTGATAAGCCTGTCAGGATCATAACGCTTCAAGGTGAGGTGCTTGATCCCAGAGGGGCCATGACCGGGGGTATTTTTAAGAATCAGCAAAACGGATTATTACAGCGTAAAGAGCAGATCCGTACATTTGAGGAAACCATTACTGCCCTAGACCAGCAGATTGATATAATGATAAAAGAAACAAAGGTTACAGAACAAAAAATTAGTGAAAAAGAAACTGAGAAAGAAAAATATTTTCAAAGCATTAAGCAGCAGGAAGAAAGGCTGCGGGTATTGGAAAATCAGCTTTCACAAATCGATTTTCAGCATCAGGAAACAGAGGCTGAAGTGCAGCATCTTGATAAGGAGCTAGCCTCGGCAAAAGAGGATATGATGACCTGTACTGAGCTAAAGGAGAAGCTGCAGCAAGAATTAATGGTTTTTGAAAAAGCTAAAGCTGATCTTGAAAGCGAACTGCTGTTAAGACAAGAACAGGCTGAACAGGAAAAAACGAATCTCTATGATTTAGAAAAACAGCTAAGCCGAAAAGAAATCGTTTTCAACGATCTGAAAAACAAAAAAGAGAATGCTAAATATCAGTATGATATGCTGCTTTCAAAAAGTAACGAAACACAAGAGAAGAAAAAGACGCTGGAGGCCGAGCAGAAAGAGCTTTCAGAAAAATCAGAGGCCTATAAAGAGGATAGTCTCCTATATAAGAAGACTCTGAAGGAATGCGCTGTGACGCTTCATCAGTTAAAAGAAAACTATGATGAAAAGAAAGAAGAAAAAGAGCGTCTTGAACAGACAAGAAAAAGCCGTGAGATCGCGGTTAAGGAAAAACGAAAAGAAACAGAAACACATAAAGAAAAGATCCATGCGGAAGAACTTCAGATTGAAAAATATAAAACAGAAATCAAAGGCTACATTGAATCACTGCAGGATCGTTTCCATATGACTTATCAGTCAAAGATTCTTGATGTTTTTGAGGATTTTAGTGAAAGAAAAGCAAAACAGCGAATCAGGGAATTAAAACGCGAGATTGAACATTTAGGCGATGTTAATGTGCTTGCGATTGCTGAATACCAGAAACTTATGGAACGCTATACCTTTTTAAAAGAGCAGTCTGAAGATCTTGAAAAAGCCCAAGAGTCTCTGAGTCAGATTATTTCCGAAATGGATGTGATTATCGCCCGGAAATTTAAAGAAACGTTCTCAAAAATAAATGAAGCGTTTAAAGAGACTTTCCGGGAGATGTTTAATGGCGGTTCAGCAGAAATTGTTATGACAGATAAAGATAATGTGCTTGAAACCGGGGTGGAAATTATCGCACAACCTCCAGGGAAAACCCCAAAACATCTGAACTTATTATCTGGAGGAGAAAAAGCCATGACAGCCATCTGTCTGTTATTTGCGATCTTAAAGACAAAACCGGGTCCTTTTTGTATCTTAGACGAAATAGAGGCGAGTCTTGATGAATCAAATGTCGTCAGATTTTCTAAATTTTTGAAAAAGTTCTCCGAATTGACCCAATTTATAGTTATTTCACACAGAAAAGGAACCATGGAAGCCGCCGATGTTTTGTATGGGGTAACGATGGAAGAAAAAGGCGTTTCCAATCTGATTTCTGTTAGAATTAGCGAAAACATAAAATTATCCGGATAAAGGAGAGTGCCATGAATATTTTTCATAAACTAAAGCAAAGATTGCAGTCAAGCGATGAAGGCGATCAACTCGAGCAAAGCCTTAGTAAAACCAGAAAAGGATTTGTCGATAAAGTCTTTGATGTTTTTTCCGCCGGGGACATTGATGAAGATTTTTACGAGGAACTCGAAGAATTACTTATACAGGGTGATGTAGGAGTAACCACATCAGTGAATCTGGTTGAAAATCTTCGCAGTGTTGCGGATCGGGACAGAATTAAAACAAAAGAAGCCTTAAAAGGAGCCTTTGTTGCTGAAATAGCTGATTTGATGGGTAAAGAGGGAACGGCTCTTAATCTGATACCCAATCAGTTGAATATTATTCTTGTTGTTGGGGTAAATGGTGCAGGAAAGACAACCAGCATTGGCAAATTAGCCCATAAACTTAAAAAAGAAGGAAAAAAAGTGATCCTTGCAGCCGGAGATACTTTCAGAGCGGCTGCGATTGATCAGCTTAAAATATGGGGTGAAAGAAACGGTGTTGATGTCGTTGCCCATCAAGAAGGTTCTGACCCTGGAGCGGTGATCTTTGACGGGATTCAGGCGGCTAAGGCCAGAAAAAGTGATGTTCTTTTGGTTGATACAGCCGGAAGACTCCAAAACAAGGTCAATCTGATGGAAGAGCTAAAGAAGATAAAAAGGATTATCGACAGGGAGGCAGAAGGCTGTCTGTCAGAGGTTCTTTTGGTTCTTGATGCGACGACCGGTCAGAACGCAATTAGCCAGGCAAAATTGTTTAAAGAAACAGCAGAAGTGACAGGTGTTATTTTATCAAAGCTTGATGGAACTGCCAAAGGCGGGATTGTAATCTGTATAAAATCCGAGCTCGGACTTCCGGTCAAGTTGGTTGGTACCGGTGAGAAAATTGAAGATCTTCAGGATTTTGACCCGGAAAATTTTGTAGGCGCACTATTTTTTGAAATGGAGGAAGCAAATCATGAGTGAAAAATTACGAGCTGATTATGCATTAATCGGAGGAACGGGATTATCTGATTCGAACCTGATCAGCAATTCTGAGCAATTTGAAGTGGAAACGAAGTATGGTACGGTACCGGTGAAAATCGGAGAATTTGCCGGCAAAAAGATCTGCTTTTTAGCCAGACACGGATCAGATCATTCGGTTCCGCCACATTTGATTAACTATAGAGCTAACATAATGGCTCTTAAACAGCTTGGCGTAACCAAAGTTATAGCCACTGCAGCTGTTGGATCACTAAACGAAGAGATGGGACCGAATCATTTTATTATCATTGATCAGTTCCTGGATTTTACAAAAAAAAGAATCTCCACTTTCCATGAGGGAGGTCCGGAGGGCGTTGTTCATGTTGATGTAACAGAACCTTATTGTGGATCAGTGAGAAAGGTATTAATTGGAGCCCTAAAAGAAGTTCAGAAAGAAAAACCGGAGATTCGTTTCCATGAAACAGGTAACTATGTTACTTGTGAAGGACCAAGATTTGAAACGCCTGCTGAGATTCGAATGTTTAAAATTTTAGGTGGAGACTTAGTGGGAATGACAAGCGTTCCAGAATGTGTTTTGGCGAAAGAAGCAGATCTTTGTTATGCTAATATTTCCTATGTAACCAATTATGCCGCAGGCATATCCAAGCATAACCTGACTCACCAGGAGGTTCTTGATGCCACGGCTGAGAATTTTGAAAATCTGCAAAGCGTTATATTCAAAGCTTTTGAGCTGATGGGCCAGACAGGATGCTGCAAAGAATAACCAGATAAAGAGGTGGTTAGATTGAAAACTCTATACTTTGCTGATCAGGCATTACACATACTCGATCAGACAAAGCTGCCATCAGAAGAAACGTATATCGTTACCTCTGAATACAGGGATGTCTGTCGGGCCATAAAGATTCTTGCAGTTCGCGGAGCTCCGGCTATCGGGGTGGCTGCGGCTTATGCAGTGTATCTGGCCTCTGTTGAGTATGCCGGTCAGACAGAATACAGGAAAAAAATAAAAGAGGCGGCTGAAGAGATAAGAGCGACCCGTCCCACGGCCGTTAACTTGTCCTGGGCAGTCGATAAAGCTCTTTCTTTGCTCGACGGTCTTAATGACGAGGAGATCCCTCAGGAGTTATTAGCGCTTGCCGATGATATTCTTGAAGAAGACATGGCAATGAACCAAAGGATCGGTGAATATGGTTGTACCCTGTTTAATAAACCTCAGAAAATGTTAACTCATTGCAATGCCGGTGCGTTAGCCACCGCAGGATATGGTACTGCCTTAGGGGTCGTTCGATCCGCACACAAAAAAGGACTGCTTTCCATGGTCTATGCCGATGAAACAAGGCCGCTTCTTCAGGGTTCGAGGCTGACTGTTTATGAATTAATGAGTGATGATATTCCGGTGACCTTAATCACCGATAATATGGCCGCCTACCATATGGCCAAGGGACTTGTTGACTGCATTGTTGTCGGAGCCGATCGTATTGTGGCTAATGGTGATACGGCAAACAAGATTGGAACCTATAATCTGGCGATACTGGCAAAATACCATCGGATTCCTTTTTATGTGGCAGCGCCTTATTCTACTTTTGATTTATCATTGTCAGAGGGAACTCAGATTGAGATAGAGCAGAGAGACCCGGATGAAGTCAGGATGGTTCAGGGGATGCTTGTGAGTCCGGAACATGCTACTGTCTCCAATCCGGCCTTCGATGTTACCCCGGCAGGGCTAATTACCGCCATTATTACCGATCGTGGTATTATCCAGCCGGTTAATGAAGAAATGATAAGGAAGTTAGTACATGAATCCTAAACAATTATTGCTAAATTATGGATTACGGATGGTTAAAGATGAATTGGTCAGAGCTAACTGGGGTAATATAAGTCTTCGGGTAGAACAGGGTTTTATTATTTCTCCGTCCGGGATTGATTATGAAAACATAAGAGAAAATGACCTAGTCACTTTAAGTCTGACCGGTGAAAAACTAGAAGGCAAGAAAAAGCCCTCAAGTGAAACGCCCATGCATTTAGAGATCTATAGACAAATGCCGGAAATCTGTGCTATTGTGCATACGCACAGTGTTTATGCCAGTGCATTTGCGGTTAACCGGATGGATATTCCTCCGGTTGTAGAAGATATGATCCAGATTGCAGGCGGAGACATCAGGGTTGCTGAGTATGCCCTTCCGGGGACCAAAGAACTGGCAGATTATGCCGTAAAGGCTCTTGAAGGAAGAAATGCCTGTTTGCTGGCGAATCATGGAGTGATCGGAATTGGCCGCACCATTGAAGAAGCCTATAAGGTTTGTCTGATCACAGAAAAATCGGCGCATATTGCCTGGGTTAGTCAGACAATGGGCACACCGGTACGCTTAAGTGATGAGGATATTTCTTTTATGGTAGACTACTATTTACATTCATACGGACAAAAGTAAGGAGAGAAGAATGAAAAAATACTTATTTAAAGGCGGAAAATATCTGGCTTTTGAAAACCAGCAACTGTTGGTGAAAAAAGGCGATATTCTAACAGAAAATGGCAGAATTACAAGGATATCAACAGAGATCAACGACCAGGAAGCGACGGTTATTGATGCAACGTATGGTTTTATTATGCCGGGACTGATTAACACGCATACCCATGCTGCGATGACGCTCCTAAGAAGTTATGCGGATGATCTGGACTTAAAGACCTGGCTGGAAGAAGAAATATGGCCGGCGGAAGCTAATCTTGAAGCTGAACATGTCTATTGGGCTTCGATGCTGGCTTTTACGGAAATGATTAAGTCGGGAACCACTACTTATGCCGACATGTACTTTTTCATG
>SKKY01000172.1 GCA_007123515.1 Clostridia bacterium | reverse complement strand
GCCAGTCCGCATGCGATTCTTATGGTGGCGGCTATGGCGGCATCTTGTGCTTTTGCCACACCGGTAGGCACACCTCCGAACACGTTGGTATTAGGACCGGGTGGCTTTAGGTTTAATGATTACATTAAAGTCGGCGCACCGTTGATTGTTGTCAGCTATGTAGTGGTCATGCTGGTAGCGCCAATTTTCTGGCCACTGTACTAAAAAATAGGACAGAATTAAAAAAACATAAAAAAAACAATAGCTATTTTTTACAAAAAAACAGGCTGCCTCTTATCTAAAGAGGGGCCTGTTTTTTGATCTGACAACAATAATGATTTTTTCATAGTTGGCAGATGTAAAAAGCAAAAAGAAAAAAAACAACGATATCCTTAGAGATATCTAAAATCGATTTTAAGAAAACAAAAAGTGACAACAAAAGAATGGATAGTGACATTGCACAAAAGTATCTAAGAAACAAAAAAAGAACATCCAAAATAGCCAGCAGAGCGCACGCTGAACCCCGAAAAAGTGGTATTGACAAAATTACAAGAAGAAACTATATTATTTTCAGAGGCGAAAGAATTGAATAAAGAATAGCTGATTTATATTTTTTTGTCATATCTCATTAAAAAGTCTTAATTTTATAATATAACATATCTACATATGCAATTAAAGTTCTGCTAAAGAAATAGCAGGCGTTTATTTTTATAAAAAAGAGGAAGGGGGCTGCCAGGTGTTGGCCTGGCCTGAGAAGCAAACAAACAATCAATCAAACGAACTAATGTTATAAGTATAAGGATAATTTTTTAAAAAATAAGGAGGATAATAAATGAACAAGAAAGTAGCACTTATTTTATTACTATCATTTGTATTTAGTTTTACTCCATTAGCTTTAGCTCAGGAAGCGGATCTTGTTTGTCCGGTTCCGCTCATAACAGCTGAAGAGTTAGCTGATCAGGAGGCCGCTGCGGCTGAAGAAGCGGCTGCTGCAGCTATTGCTGCGGAGGCTGCTGCAGAAAAGCGGGCGAGAGATGCAAGGGTTACTTTAATTGTATTGGGTCTTGCGGCATTTTTCTTTATAACAGAATTGATTCCATTGGCCATCACGGCCATGTCGGTGCCGGTCATTTTAATTCTGGCTAACGTTCTTACTGCGGCTCAGGGTTTTGCTGGATTGTCGAACTCAAACGTAATTCTGTTTGCGGGTATGTTTGTTGTTGGTGCTTCACTGTTTGAAACAGGCGTGGCAAAATTAATTGGTGATAAAATTGTAGGTGTCGCAGGTGGGAGTGAGATTGGATTGACGCTTGGTGTTATGACAATTGCAGCTTTGCTTTCTGCGGTGTTAAGTAACACTGGTACAACAGCGGTTCTGCTTCCTGTGTGTATCGGTATTGCTAACTCAGCCGGCTGGAACAGAGGTAGAATTCTAATGCCTTTGGCATTGGCCGCTGGTCTTGGTGGAACACTGACTCTTGTAGGTACGCCTCCAAACCTTGTTGTTAACGGTGTGCTTTCAACTGCAGGTTTAAGGCAGTTTGGTTTCTTCGAGTTTGCCCTGGCAGGTGGGCCGGTAACGATTGCAGGTTTTGCTTTCTTATTAACAATAGGCAGAGCGTTAATTCCTGACAGGCCATATGTAGCTGATGAAGGTGCGCCGGCAGCGAAGGCTGATGAAGGAGAGAAAGTTCATAATAAGACAAAACAGATCATTTCATCAGTAATCATCATCGGCGTAGTTATTATCATGGCATTCGGTTCGAACCTTCCCGGCTTCTTAAACATGCCATTGCATGTTGCTGCGACATTAGGTGCTCTTATTTGTGTGTTGACTGGCGTTATCGGTGAGAAACAGGCGTACAGGGCGATTGACTGGACGACGATCTTCCTTTTTGCGGGTATGCTGCCACTTGCCTCGGCTATGAACAGTACCGGTGCTGGAGCGATGATTGCGGACATGGTTGTTGGATTGATGGGAGAAAGCCCAAGCCCATTGGTTATTATGTCAGCGATGTTCTGGTTAACTTCAATCCTGACCCAGTTCATGTCTAATACGGCAAGTACCACCCTTTTGGCTCCGATTTGTCTGGCGATTGCCGAAAGTATAGGCGCAAGTCCGCAGGCGATTCTGATAGTTGTTGCAATAGCTGCAAGTTGTGCTTTTGCTACACCGGTTGGAACCCCTCCGAATACGCTGGTATTAGGACCTGGTGGATTCAGATTTATGGACTATGTAAAAGTTGGTGTGCCACTGATTGTTATCGCGTATGTGGTATTAATGATCGTGGCGCCAATCTTCTGGCCGCTTTAAAAAACAACTGTTAAAAGCAAAAACAAATAAAAAAAGAGCATTCCTCTTAGAGGGTGCTCTTTTTCGTTTTAAAAAAACTAAAACATAGACCCGTATCGCGTTTGGCGCAGCTGAGCAGAGGGTGCTTAGAAAAAAACACAACCTTATTAAAAAAGAAAAGAAGAGAAAAATAGATCAAAAAAAGCTTGACTTTTAAAAATGAAAAGTGTAAATTTGTTTTGTAAGTAATAGTAAATATTTTGTAAATGGAATGATTGTTTGGTTTGTTTGTGATAAATAGAATACGGTTTTAGCAAGAAGGCTTGCCTGATGTATATAATGCTTAGGTGCTGTTTTCTGTTGCTATCTGTGTGCTGACAAACCTAACGTAGGTCTGGTCAGTATTTTTTTACATATTTTTTTCGGTAATTTTTATATAATAGAGTAATTATTAAGTATATCATAAACATTTATTTTTAAAAAATTAGTTTTGTCATTTTGAGTAATGGCAAATGTTTTAAAAATCAAAAAAGGAAGGAGGAAATGTCGCAAAGTAAATCGTCATTATTATATTTTGAGGAGGAAATAAAAAGTATGAAAAAATCATTAGCACTTATTTTATTGTTTACTTTCTTAGTAAGTTTTGCTCCGTTAGCATTTGCACAGGAAGCAGATCTTGTTTGTCCGGTACCGATGGT
>SKKY01000122.1 GCA_007123515.1 Clostridia bacterium | reverse complement strand
TTCAAACAGATCATAATCTCTGCTGTCTTTATGAGGATCGAGTGTCAAACTGATTGAAACGGATTCAGGAATATCAAATAATTTTTCCAGTATTTGATATTCCTGAGAAGAAAAAGAATGAAAACCATCGATCCATATCTTCGCTCCACTCAGCCACTCTGACTGGTCCATTTTTTCTACAACAAGCGTTAGCTGATCATCTTCATCTATATAGTTCTCGGTAAGTGATTCTTCAAATTTTTGACCAATCAGTAACACATCAGATAATTTATCCTTAAGTAAATCATCACACTCATCAATTTCAATCATCGATGCAAGATTCTCTGCTGTAATATTGTTTCTTTTACACTCACTAAGTAATGCCGAAAATTCTTTTAAGAATCCTTCTTCATTATATGATTTATTAAAGACAAGTAACTGCTGCGCATGTTCTTCAAAAATCTTCCTTAGCATCATCATTTTTCCTGTTTGATCGATTGAAACTTTCTTGATCCCTCCAACTTCTGTCAAAATACGATAGGCAAGTCTTCTGAAACTCAATACATCCAGATCAAGAATTCCAGGCAACTTCATCTTCGTGATCAAATCCGCTTCTGCCTGAAGCGTATACTGTTCAGGAACTAAAAGTATGATCTTCTCATGTCCCTCATTGATGGCTCCCTTTATTGACTGATACATATGTTGGCTTTTGCCGGTTCCGGCTCTTCCAATTAAAAAGTTAACATTCATAGAAGCACGTCCCTTATAAGATTCTGTATTCAACCGGAGATGAAAGAACGGTTGAAGTATTTACGCTACCGTAAGGAATCAGTCGGTCAATAAGGATCCGCATCGAATTCATATCCGGCACAGCGGCTTTCATCATATAACTCGATTCTCCGGTAACCCGATAACACTCGATGATATCATGATCTTTTTTAATCATTTCTTCAAATTCCGTGGTGCTTACCTTTAAAGCTCCCATCTGAATGATAAGTAGAATATCCCTGCCGACCTTTGGTAGTGATATTCTAATGGTAAACGCTTGTATTACACCACGTTCTCTTAAACGATTCAGCCGTTCATTGACACTGGGCCGGCTAAGAGCCAGCTCTTTAGAAAGATCGCTGATGCTTTTTCTTGAATCAAGCTGAAGCAGCTCAATTAGTTTTTTATCTATATTATCCATTTCCTTACCCCTCATTTTTCAAATTTGATAAAATTTTAGCATATTGCATTCAAAATTTAAACGATTTTTGAAAATTGGCTTCATTATGATATGTATGTATACAACAAAGTCATATACAATATATATGGATAACGTAGAGAGGTGATTTTTTTGAAAAAAACAATGAATATACTACTCGGCATTCTTTGTGCAAGCATCGGTGTTCTTTTTTTAAAACATGCCATGATTGCCTCAGGCGGAACTGCCGGAATAGCCTTATCGGCTTCATATCTGTTTGGACTGTCTTTTTCTGCTATGTTTTTTCTTATCAATATACCCTTTTACATTTTTTCGTTTATTCAGATGGGAGCAAGGTTTACAGTTAACAGTGTTATTTCTGTCTCCTTACTCTCTTTTTTCACCAGTTTAGACCGATTTTTGCCAGCCTTTATCCTGCCTTTATGGGTCGGAGCTATCGGAGGCGGACTCTTAATTGGTTTTGGACTAGCTAAAATGTTTATTAATGGATCCTCTCTTGGCGGATTTAACATAATGACTTTATTCTTCCAGAAAAAATTCAATATCGACCCGGGAAAAACCAATTTTGGGTTTGATTTTATTGCGATTATGACCGGTTTTTATGCCGTCGGTCTTGTGGGCGGACTGTTTTCTGTAGTAACGATTATCATTATTTCAAAAACGATTAGTTATTACAAGAACGAGATCTCTGGTGCAAAAGATCCTGCTCCTGTTAAAATGGCTCCGTTAAAAGAACAAATTCGTGCCCAAAATGAGCTTTCAGCTGCCAGATAGCACAAGGATTAAATAAAAAACGCAACGTTTCTGATATTAAATACAGAAACCTGCGTTTTTTTTATATAAAAGCTTATATGTCGCCTTATTGACGCAAGCCAACCACATGATCTAATGGCAATACAAAAGCAATTCCCTGTCCGGGTTCGTTTAATTTTGATTTTTCATTAATCACTCTTAAAATCTCTTTATGGTTCTCTTTTTCAACAACAATCAACACTACTTCTTTTTCGGGTTCAATATCGATACCAAAAAGTTTTGCCTTCTCATGCACACCTGATCCCCTACCTGTCATAATGGTTCCACCAGCAGCACCGGCAGAACAAGCTGCATCAATCACAATGGAGGCATTACCTTTTCCGACAATTATTATTAGTAATACATGTTTAGTCTGATCTGTCATGTTTCCCTCCTCAAATTCAATAAATTTATCTTTATCTCTAAGATCACAGGCATGGCATATACCGGCCACAAATGCCACGTCGATTACAAAAGCTATTCCTTTCCCTGGTTTATTTAAAGGAGTTTTTTCCAGGATTTCATTAAGAGAAGCTTCTACCAGGTCTTCAGTCAATAAATTGAAGACAATTTCTCTAGTTGGTTCCATATCAAGATCCCATAACTTTTTTTCTTTTTTTGTAGGAGTTCCCCGGCCAATTAGTACGGTATCTCCTTCAACACCGACTTTTTTGACTGCTCTTACAATATCTCTGCCTTTTTTATTATTAATAATGGTGACCAGCAGTTTATACCGTAAGGCTTTAAAATCATTCATTTTGTTTCTCCTTTCTAGCATAAAGCAAACCAAGAATCAGTACAGAAATAATCGGCGTTAAGGCAACTAAAGCTATCATTCCGAAGCCATCAACCAACGGATCACTTCCTTCAATCGCAGAAGCTACGCCAACAGCCATAGCTAAAATAAAGGTAACCGTCATCGGGCCGGTTGCTACTCCGCCAGAATCAAAAGCAATAGCGACAAAAATTTTCTTGGAATACCGAATTAATGATAATGCCAATACATAGCCGGGAAT